>JAQVQL010000007.1 GCA_028701595.1 Herbinix sp. | reverse complement strand
CAAAGATCATAATTTGGTGGATAATAACGGTGACGCAAATACGAATCCCGTCCCTGTGGTTTCACAGGCCCCCAATAATAGTGATACCAAGAAGGAACAGGTAATTGTGGAGGTTGATCCGAGAGTACCTGTAAAGGCAAGGGGTGTTTATGTGATGTCCCGGTCTATTATGGATAAAAGAGATGAACTCATAGAGCTTGCCGAAACGACTGAGATAAATGCTCTGGTTATTGATGTTAAGGATGATAATGGCAGAATAACCTTTAAGATGGATAGTCCGATGGCTCAGGAGATAGGTGCAACAACTAATACGATCTCTGATATAGAAGATTTAATGAAGCTCTTAAAAGAGAAGGATATATACCCTATTGCCAGAATTGTAGCCTTTAAGGACCCATATCTGGCAGAGAAGAGGCATGAGCTTGCCATAAAGAATAAGGATGGCTCCCTATACAGAGATAATAATGGTGAATGCTGGATTAATCCGTATGAGAGAGAGGTTTGGGATTATCTAATTGAGGTTTCCACTAAGGCAGCAGAAATGGGCTTTATGGAAATTCAATTTGATTATATACGTTTTTCAACAGGCAAGGGTATGTCTGAGGCTTATTTCGGACCCCTTGCTGAGGAAAAAACCAAAGAAGATATAATTATTGAATTTACTAGGTACGCATACGAAAGCTTAAGGCCCTTAGGAGTCTTTGTATCAGCCGATGTATATGGAACTATTATAAGCAGTAGTATTGATGCAGGCCTAGTGGGACAAAACTATGTGGAAATGGCTAAATATCTTGACTATATCTGCCCTATGATTTATCCCTCACATTTTGGAGATGGAAATTATGGAGTGGATCATCCTGATTTGGAGCCCTATAAGATTGTTCGTAAGGTTCTGACGGCTTCAAAAAATAAGTTGGACGAGATACCAGAAGAACAGCATAGGGCTGATGTCAGACCATGGCTTCAGGATTTTACCGCCACCTGGATTAGGAATTATCAGTCATATGGTCCCTTGCAGCTACGTGAGCAGATTATCGGAGTGTATGCAGTGGGTTATAGTGAATGGCTTTTGTGGAATGCAGCAGGCAATTATACTGTAGACGGACTTTATAGGGATTAAAGTGCATAATTTGTACCTCCTTTTAATATATTTTAATATAGGTTGGCTCGGAGGTGTCAAATGAACAAATCCTTTTCTAAAAACACAAGAGTTATATATATATTAGAAGCATTGGTATTTTCATATATCATAACGGGATTGCTTTTATTACTTATCTCATTTTTAATGCTAAAACTGGAGCTGTCAAGTCTAGTTACAAATAGCGTAATTAATTTTGCTTATATTGCTTCAGCCTTTACTGGAGGCTTCTTTATAGGCAAAAAGACAGAACAAAAAAAATTCATCTGGGGTTTATTTGTCGGAGTTCTTTATTTTATTGTTCTGATGCTGGTATCCCTTATGATGAACCGCACAGGAAGTCTTCCACTTGGAAGCTTGTTTACCGTATTTGTTATAACTGGACTAAGCGGTATGCTTGGCGGTATGATTAGTTAAAATTTTATTTAAGTGGCATATAGGTATGAACCTCACACACCGGTATAAGTACAGGAGCTCTGATTTATAAGCCTTATACGGACTTATCGTCCGTAACGACCTTACAAATCAAAGTACCTGTTCTTATAACAGTGCATTATGGTTATACCTATATGCCGCTTATATATTGAGAGTTCGTCTATAAAATAAATTGTATTTTATCAAAGGATTGTTTATACTATACATAAATAAATCGAAGGAGAGCATATGAAACGGATTTTTATTACAGGTGCAGGGGGACAATTAGGACTTGCCTTAATTGAATTAATAAAGGATAATCATGAATATATGCTATATCTTACGGATTCACGTCCTTACACGGACAGTAATATAAAAAAGCTTGATATCACTGATGAGGACGCAGTTCAATCTGAGATTTCAGACTTTCATCCGGATATTATTATAAACTGTGCTGCCATGACTGCAGTGGATTTATGTGAAACTGAGCAGGAAATGGCATATAATATAAATGCTATTGGGCCAAAATACATTGCTAAGGTGGCAAATGATATCGGAGCAAAGCTAATTCATATATCTACTGATTATGTATATGATGGACAAGCCAATAGCCCTTATACAGAAGAATCAATAACTAATCCAACCAGTGTGTACGGTCGTACAAAGCTGGCAGGAGATAATTTTGTTATGGAGTTTTGTCCTAAGTCCTTTATTCTTAATACATCAGGGGTATATGGGGAAGGGAAAAACTTTGTTAGAACCATGTTAAAGCTAGCGGATGAAGAAAGAAAGATTCGTGTTGTCTCAGACCAAACTGTAACACCTACTAGCGCAAGGGAGCTGGCGAGAGCAATTATTTTTTTAATGGAGACGGATAGCTATGGAAAATACCATGCTACCTGTGAAGGGAGCACCAACTGGTATGAATTTGCCTTAATGATATTTGAACTCTCAGGCAGAAAGGCCATGGTTGAGGCTATCAATACCTCGGAATATCCTACACCTGCAAAACGGCCTGCGTATTCTGTGCTGGATAACAAAAAGCTCAGAGAATCTCATGGATATTATATGAAGGGATGGAAGGAAGCACTAGAGGAATATATTATAGAGAAAGGCAAGATGCTATGAGATATGAAGAATATACAATAGAAGGAAGAAACGCTGTTATAGAGGCCATTCGTGCGGGTAAAACTATTGACAGGCTGTTTGTACTTACTGGAAACCATGATGGTCCAATAAGAACCATAACCGATAAAGCCAAGAAAATGGATACGATTTTAACCTATGTGACCAAGGAACGACTTGATCAGATGTCCCAGACAGGAAAGCATCAGGGTGTAATTGCATATGCTGCAGCATATGAATACGCAGAGGTGGAGGACATATTAGCGGCTGCAAGTCAGAAGAATGAAGCACCATTTATATTACTACTTGATAGTATCGAGGATCCTCACAATTTAGGTGCCATTATTCGTACGGCCCATCAGGCTGGAGCCCACGGGATTATTATCCCCAAAAGACGTGCTGTAGGACTAACCGCCACTGTGGCTAAGACCTCAGCAGGTGCAATTAACTATCTACCTGTAGCAAAGGTAACTAATTTATCCGTTACCATAGAGGAATTAAAAAAAGAGGGTATATGGTTTGTCTGTGCCGATATGGAGGGAGATATGATGTATAATCTTGACCTTAAGGGACCTATTGGTCTTGTAATCGGAAGTGAAGGAGAGGGTGTAGGAAGGCTAATCAAAGAAAAATGTGATTTTACAGCTAAGATTCCTATGTTCGGCCAAGTAGATTCATTAAATGCATCTGTGGCAGCAGGTGTACTTGCCTATGAAATAGTAAGGCAAAGAATGAAGTCCTAATCCATAATTACAATTAAAAATATTAATGAGGAGGTGGTAGGATGAGAGCTGATACGAATTATGATATCATGTCCGATGAGGATATAGTGGATAGAATTCAAGCCGGGGATCGTCTTGCCATGGACTATTTATTTGAAAAATATAAAAATCTTGCCAGAAGTAAAGCCAAGGCATTATTCTTAATAGGCGGCGATAGAGATGATCTGATACAGGAGGGAATGATAGGACTTTATAAGGCAATCCAAGACTACCAAAGGGATAGACAAAGCTCTTTCTTTTCTTTTGCCGATTTATGCATATCAAGACAGATTTATAGCGCAATTAAGGCTTCTAACAGAAAGAAGAACATACCCCTCAACACATATATTTCAATATATGCACCGGTTTCAGGCGGATATGGAGAGGGTAGAGAGAAAGAAACCCTGGTTGATATAATGTACCAAGATAAGGGTTTAAATCCTGAAGAAATGGTTATTGACAAAGAGAATACCAGTATGATAGAATATGAACTTGTAAGACGCTTAAGCGACCTAGAAAGGGGAGTTCTTAGCTTGTATATGCAGGACCTAAAGTATGTGCAGATTGCCAATGTACTTGGCAAGGAGCCAAAAGCTATAGATAATGCATTAACAAGAATTAAGACAAAGCTTAATCAGGTACTGAAGGATATTGAGAATCAGAATGCATAAGTAGTCGTTTTTTAATGTCTATTAGGTAATTAACTATAGAAGAATTCTATCTATATTGCTGTTATAGCTCAGTTGGTAGAGCACCTCATTGGTAATGAGGAGGTCAGCAGTTCGAATCTGCTTAACAGCTTATCCGCTCATTCTTTATAGTAATATAGGGTGGACAATTTCTCTAATTGAAGAGATGGAACAAGGTTATTATCGAGGTGTGGCTCAGCTTGGCTAGAGCGCTACGTTAGGGACGTAGAGGCCGCAGGTTCAAATCCTGTCACCTCGATTTTTTCTTATGAAAATATAGTAGTACAACTTATAAACATGCATATTTCAGGTGAGATAAGCATATCTATACAAAAACATATTGACAATGGATTTTTCATAAGGTATACTACTTCCAACAATCGTATTTGATTACTGGAAATTAGCAAGAGGCTGAATAAGCTTTCAGAAAGGAGTTTATAGATGAGAACATCAACCATCATCATGTGCAATATGTCTAACATGTTTGGTATGCGTGCTATGTGCGACATGCCTAATATTATATTGTGAACTGATAGATGAATGTGGTGTTTTCGTGATTATATAAGCTCTTATAATGTTTTATCATAAAAGATTATAGAAAACCAGCAGGAGGCTATCAGCCGTCCTGTTTTTTTCGTTTGCTCGGTATGGGCGAATCTAATCAAATGATTGTACATAATACCAAAAATAGCTAGCGGAGGTGGATAATGGCTTATCATGAACCGATGATTGAACTGGTTGGACTGGGAAAAACTTTTGAGAGTAAGAATTCTTATGTGAAAGCCTTAGAGGATATTAACCTTACCATACATGAGGGTGAAATCTTTGGGATTATTGGGCTAAGCGGTGCGGGCAAAAGCACTTTGGTTAGGTGCATTAATTACTTAGAAAGACCGACAACAGGAAGGGTTATATTTGACAAGATTGATTTGTCCGAAGTGCAAGATTACGAACTATTAAAGATAAGACAGTCTATGGGAATGATATTTCAGCAGTTTAATCTACTGATGCAGCGTAACACACTTGATAACATCTGCTTTCCCTTAGAAATAGCGGGTATATCTAAAAGAGATGCTACAAAGCGCGCCTATGAGCTGTTAGAGGTGGTTGGTCTTACAGATAAGGCGAAGGCATACCCGGCACAGCTATCAGGCGGACAAAAGCAGAGGGTCGCCATTGCAAGAGCTCTGGCTACTAAACCTAAGGTACTCTTATGTGATGAGGCTACTAGCGCACTTGATCCGACAACCACGAGGTCAATCCTGGATCTGCTAAGAGATATTAACAAAAGCTTAGGGATTACCATAGTAGTTATTACCCATGAAATGAGTGTTATTGAGGAGATATGTAATCGTGTTGCAATTATCGACGCTAGCCGTATAGCTGAAGTAGGCGATGTGGAGGAGGTCTTTATGCGACCTAAGTCAAAAATTGCAAAACAGCTGGTATTTTCAGGAGCAAATCATATTGAATCCTTTGTTGGAGAGGATAAATGCCGTATTATATTTGACGGAAGAACATCCTTTGAGCCTGTAATAGCTAATATGGTATTGGAATGTAGGACACCGGTGAACATTTTATTTGCAGATACGAAAGATATTGACGGAAAAGCATTTGGGCAGATGGTTATACAGCTACCAGAGGATGAAACAAGTAAGAAACGGATATTTGCATATCTAGAAACTAATAAAATACCCCATGAGGAGGTGATATAGCATGTTTAGCCAGGTAGTACTTGAAATGATTAGTAAAGGGATCCGAGAGACACTATATATGACTATATTATCTTCGCTTTTGGCATATATACTTGGTCTTCCTCTGGGAATATTATTAGTGGTAACCGACAAGGATGGAATAGCCCCCCGGGTGTTATTAAACCGAATTGTAGGAATAATCGTGAATATATTGCGATCTATACCATTTGTAATTTTATTGGTAACACTAATGCCATTTACAAGACTAGTAATAGGTACCACACTTGGACCAAATGCTCTGGTTGTACCCTTGGTCATAGGCTCGGCACCATATATTGCAAGGCTTGTAGAATCATCACTAAAGGAAGTAGACCATGGAATAATTGAGGCAGCTCAGTCCATGGGAGCATCTCCATCGCAGATAGTATTTAAGGTGCTTGTTCCCGAGGCTATGCCATCGCTGATTATGGGGGGAGCAATTGCAGTTATAACTATTCTTTCATATTCCGCAATGGGTGGTTTTGTTGGAGCGGGAGGTCTTGGAACGATAGCGATAAATTATGGTTATTATCGATATCAGGGAGATAAAATGCTAATCACCGTAGCTATCCTGGTATTGATTGTACAAGGCGTTCAGGAGCTTGGAGGAAGGCTGATGAGACGTTCTGATAAAAGACTATAGGATTTGAACATTATAATGTATGGGAAGTAACACAAATTAGAATATTAGGAGGAAACTAAAATGAAAAAAATAGCTTTAATATTAGTATTATTATCCTTGTTAGTAGCAGCTTTGGGAGGCTGTGGTACTAAAGATGTGGATCCAGAGAAACAAAATAGTTCAGATAATAATGATAAACAGAGTAATGATGAAGAGGGCAACAAAGAGAATGATAACAAGGAGCTGAAAAAAATTGTAGTAGGGGCAAGTATTACACCTCATGCTGAAATTCTTGAGACAGCTAAAAGTGTATTGGCAGCTAAAGGCTTCGAGCTTAACATAATTGAGTATAACGATTATGTCCAGCCAAATGTAGCCTTGGACGCAGGAGATTTGGATGCAAATTACTTCCAGCACCAGCCTTATCTTGATCAATTTAATGAGGAACGGGGTATGGATCTTGTATCTGTTGCAATTATTCACTATGAGCCCTTTGGTATTTATCCAGGAAAAACTAAGAGCATTGAGGAATTAAAAGACGGAGCAGAGATTGCAGTTCCTAATGATGGGACAAATGAAGCAAGAGCATTACTTTTATTAGAAGCCCAGGGACTTATAACGATTAAAGAAGGCGTTGGCATGGAAGCTACAGTAATCGATATTGCAGAGAATCCTAAGAATCTTAAAATCCATGAGATAGAAGCCGCACAGCTTGCCAGATCACTCCAGGATGTAGACCTTGCCGTTATAAATGGTAACTTTGCTATACAGGCAGGCTTAAATGTTTCTAAGGATGCCATAGCTGTAGAGGATAAGGACTCTGTGGCAGCAGAGACCTATGGAAATGTCATTGCCATAAAAAAGGTGACGAAGATAGAGAAGAAATCAAAGCTCTAGTAGAGGCTCTGAAAAGTGATGAGGTTAAGGAATATATTGAATCCACATATGAAGGAGCAGTTGTTCCTAAGTTCTAAATTACAGTGCCAAAAGTTGGTAGATAAAAACGGTACCTGGTACCGTTTTTATTACATTAATAATAAATGTAAAACATTTACAGGAAGATATTTACGAGGAATTATTGAAAGAAACAGTGCTATATGTTACTATATAAGGGGCGAAATTCTTAATTAAGTAGTAGAGGGGGGACGTAATTGAGAGAGATATTAAGGCTTAAGCGTAACTATTTTTTATTGTTATTCCCATTATCACTTTTGTTAATTTATATAGCCAGAAAGAGCAGTTTCTTTGCTGAGCAGGTCTATGCCCTTCGTATCTACAAATGGCTATCCCAATTAATCTCCCTTATTACCGGTCTCCTACCTATATCCTTGGCAGAGCTTTTTATTCTTATATTACCAATAATCCTTGTAATATTATTAGTAAAATTCATAATCCGCCTCAAGAAGGATAAGACAAACAGAAAAATTAATGCTATTAAGGGTGTAATTAATATTTTATGTGCCCTAGGCTTAACACTATTTTTATATACATTATTAGGAGGATTGAATTATTATAGATATCCATTTAGCCATTATTCTAAGTTGAAGATTGAGAAATACTCAGTAGAGGAATTATATGGACTGACAAAGCAACTAGCAGAACAGGCTAATGAGCTTAGAGGTCAGGTGCTTTGCGTGGATGATAATGATGTATTTGATCTGTCTATGAACTACTATAAGCTAGCAAAAGAAGCAAATAAAGCCATGAAGGGGCTATCAAAGGAGTTTCCCGTTTTCGAGGGATTCTATGGCCGACCCAAGCCTGTAATTTTATCTTCCCTCATGTCCTATGGTGAAATTACTGGAATATTTGTTCCCTTTACCATGGAGGCTAATGTAAATGTAAATATTACTGATTATGCTATTCCATATACCATGCTACATGAAATGGCACATCAAAGGGGATTTATGAGGGAGGATGAAGCTAACTATATAGCATATTTGGCAGGTGTGAGCTCTGATAATAATGAATTAATGTATAGCTCTACTATGCTAGCTTTGATTTCCTCAGGTAATGCGCTGTATAGTCAGGATACAGGTTTGTATTTTGAGATTAGAAGCATGTACTCCGATGGGCTGGTTAAGGATATAAGGGCCAACACCGATTATTGGGTTAAATATGAGGATACAGTCATAAGCACGGTATCCAATAGACTAAATGATACTTACCTTAAGGCAAATGCTCAGGAAGATGGTGTAAAGAGCTATGGCCGGATGGTCGATCTATTACTGGCAAAGTACAGAGTGGAGATGCTAGAACAACAATAATCCTGATATAGCTAGAACTATTATACTCCTCGTGGATGATAAGAGCGTAGGTATCATTCACGGAGGAGTATTTTTAAGGCTTGCTTTTTTAAGAGTATGTGATATAATTATTAAGTAAATATTAACAAAGTGTTATGAATCTTCCAAAAATGTAACATTTTGATGTCCTAAGGAGATAGTTATGAATACTTTTAAAAGGTTTTTTATTACTTTATCTGCAGTATTAGTTATTTCACTAGGCTTTAGTCAAGCCGCAAATGCATCTGAGCTAGAGAATACTGAGAATCAAGTAGTGGCTAATGATATAGAGAATAAAGTAGCTACTGACATAGAAAATAATGAGAATCAAAGCAACATCCCTGATGAAGATAATACCACAGAGAACTCAGAGACCTCAGAAACCGAGGATGTAGAGGATATAGAGGATATAGAAGGTGAATTTGATTCTGATGCTTATGAGATTTTTATCGATGAGCAAGGACAGGTTTATTACATTGAGAAAGAGCCTGCAGAACCAGAAATTTTAGACAGCGATGAAATAGTAGTAGAAGAAAAGAAGACAAAAAAACCCACTTATACCAAAGGGGAACTAAGACTACTTTCATGTTTAGTGTATACCGAGGCAGGCAACCAATCCTATAAAGGAATGCTTGCTGTAGCCAATGTAGTTTTAAATAGAGTAAAAAGCGATGTTTACAATCATGTTAACACCATAAAAGAAGTTATATATGATAAGCAGTGGGCAGTTCAATTCTCGGTAACCATTAAGAGTAAGAAGACGGGAAAGAGCATGTTGGATAAAGCATTAGAGGCTTATGACAATGGCAAGTTCACTGGATCAAATCCTGCCGCTGAGAAAAAGGCCATGGACAAGGCAATAAAAGCAGCGAAGGCAGCTCTAAATGGTGAGAATAATATAGGTGATTATTTATGTTTTAGAATGAACAATGACGGAGCAAAGAGAATAAGGGTAAAATATACCGACAATAGAGTGTTGGGTGACCATATCTTTTACCGCACCAAATGAAAAATGTATATAATAAGCTGTACTATATCATGTAAAGTGATTATAGTACGGCTTTTTAATTTCCACTTTTATCTTAACCTATAATGTGATATTATAGTATATAAGTCCATATATTCTGTGATTGGTAATCCATAAAGCAGACTTTAATATATAAAACAAATGAAACTTGAATTGGAGGTATATTCATGGATAATTTATTTTCCGGATTGGAGGAGTTCGGACTAGGCAATCTATCAAATATAAATATATATGATGAAAAGGAAAAAGAAGAAGATAAAGATGGTAATAAGAAACAGCAGGACACCTTTTCTGAAGAAGACATTTTATTTGATAAGTCATATTCCTGCCCAGTATGTGATTCTGAGTTTAAATCAAAGAGTGTAAAGACGGGTAAAGTAAAGCTACAAAGCCTTGATAGCGATTTAAGACCCAGATATCAGCAAGCAGACCCCTTAAAATATGATGCTGTTTTATGTACGAATTGTGGCTATGCTGCCTTAACAAGATTTTTTAAGTATGTTACATATACACAGGCTGAGTGGATTAAAAAAAGTATATCTGCAAACTATAAGCCTGTTGCTGATACGAATAGTGTATATAGCTATGATGATGCTATTGCAAGACATAAGATGGCATTGGTAAACTCTATTGTTAAGAAGGCAAAGGTCTCCGAGAGAGCATATATTTGTTTAAAGACAGCATGGGTCATAAGGGGAAAGACAGAGACATTGTCAAAGGATACACTGGATTATCAGAAGGTTATTACACAACTCAACAAGGAAGAGCTGGAGTTTTTATCTAATGCATATGAAGGGTTTTCTGAGGCCTTTATGAAAGAGACATTTCCTATGTGCGGAATGGATGAGAGTACCATTGGTTTACTTTTGGCAGAGCTGTCAAGAAAAATTGGTAAATTAGATGAATCCTCTAGATGGGTATCTAGGATACTAACATCCAGAGAAGCCAACGAAAGAATTAAGGAAAAGGCACGAGATATAAAAGAACTAATAAAAGAGGAAAGAAATTGAAGGAAAAACTACACACAATACCTGTAAATGAAGCGTTTGATAACGATGGTGAATGTCCAGTTTGTAATATGAGAAAAGAATTGGAAACCAGGGCAATAGACTTTACCATGGGACCCAGCTATATGGAGGATGATGTTCGGGCTGAGACCTCCAGATGGGGTTTTTGCGGAGCGCATATTGAACTTCTCTATAAGAATCAGAATCGCCTGGGTTTAGCATTAATCCTAAAAAGCCATATGGATAAGGTCATTAAGGATGTTGAAAAGCTTACAGGCAGCAGCTCTAGAATACAGGCCCCCTCTATATTTAGAAAGCAACAAACTGATAACTCAGGTCTAGTATCCTACATAGAAGAGTTGGATAAATCATGCTATATATGTGATAAGATTAATAGAACATTTGATAGATATATTGCTACGATATTTTATTTATATCGCCAGGAAGATGAATTCAGACAGAAGTTTAGAAAAAGCAAGGGCTTTTGTGGCCATCACTATGGTATGCTTTATAAGCTTGCACCTAAGCATTTGAGTGGAGAGCAATTAAAGGATTTTATCAGTGAATTAGATTCTCTGTATCTTGATAATATGAAGAGGGTAAGAGATGATTTGGATTGGTTCATCGATAAGTTTGATTATCGCTACGCTGATGAACCATGGAAAAACTCCAAGGACGCATTACCACGTACTATTATCAAGACCAATAGCATTATTTTGGGCAAATGATTTCTTACTATATTAATGGTGCTATTTTGGTATACGGTTTCTAATTCGGCATATACTAAATAAGTATAATATACTCTTAATAGAATATTATATCGAAGGTATATAAGAAAATAAGAAGAGTTATTGCCATAGGGTGATAGCTTTTTTATATAATAGGAAATTGCGTCCTATTATATAATTATATAAAAAACGCTCCGCTATGGATGCGCACTCGCGCGCTTTATATCTTGCCTGCAAAGCTGGCCGCGCTCGGCGAAAGAGTTTCGCAAGCGAAAATCTTTCTTGTAACAAGAAAGATTTTCATTAAATTAAAAAAATGAGAAATAGAGAGTAATTAAGAGATAACAAGAGGAAACATAAGTATTACCAGTGTATGTTCAAGCAAGAGAAGTTGCATATTTAAGGTATATTTACTAATATATTAAATATCGGTTAGCACTCAATTAGACAGAGTGCTAATAATTATCAAAAATTGGATAATAAGGAGGAATATTAAATGAAGCTGGTACCATTAGGAGACAAGGTAGTTTTAAGTCAACTAGTCGCAGAAGAGACAACAAAATCTGGAATCGTATTACCAGGACAGGCAAAAGAAAAGCCACAGCAAGCAGAGGTTGTAGCAGTAGGACCAGGCGGTATGGTTGATGGCAAGGAAGTTACTATGCAAGTGAAGGTTGGCGATAGAGTAATCTATTCAAAATATGCCGGAACAGAAGTTAAGCTTGATGATGAGGAATTTATAATTGTTAAGCAAGGCGATATAGTTGCAATAGTAGAAGACTAAGAAGGAGGATAAATAAATGGCAAAGGAAATTAAATACGGTGCGGAAGCCCGTAAAGCCCTTGAAGCAGGGGTTAATAAACTTGCAGATACAGTAAGAGTAACATTAGGTCCCAAGGGAAGAAATGTAGTATTAGATAAATCATATGGAACGCCTTTAATCACCAATGACGGTGTGACTATAGCAAAGGAAATTGAAGTTGACGATCCTTTTGAAAACATGGGTGCCCAAATTCTTAAGGAAGTAGCTACTAAGACTAATGATGTTGCCGGTGACGGTACAACAACAGCTACAGTTCTTGCACAGGCAATGATTGGTGAGGGTATGAAGAACCTGGCAGCAGGCGCAAACCCTATTATATTAAGAAAAGGTATGAAGAGTGCGACTGATGTAGCAGTAGAGGCTATCGTTAACATGAGCTCCAAATTAACCGGTAAGGATCAGATAGCAAGAGTAGCAGCTATATCTGCTGGAGATGATTCTGTCGGACAACTAGTAGCAGATGCTATGGAGAAAGTAAGCAATAACGGTGTTATTACTGTTGAAGAATCCAAGACTATGAAGACTGAGCTGGACCTTGTAGAGGGTATGCAGTTTGATCGTGGATATATCTCAGCTTATATGTGTACAGATATGGATAAGATGGAAGCAGTTATTGAGAATCCTTATATCCTGATTACCGATAAAAAGATATCCAATATTCAAGAGATATTACCTCTTCTTGAGCAGGTAGTACAGTCCGGAGCAAAGCTACTTATTATTGCTGAGGATGTTGAGGGTGAAGCTCTTACAACAATTGTTTTGAATAAACTAAGAGGAACATTTACATGTGTGGCAGTTAAGGCTCCAGGATATGGTGACAGAAGAAAAGCCATGCTCCAGGATATTGCCATCTTAACCGGGGGAACAGTAATTACTGAAGAGCTTGGACTTGAGCTTAAGGATACAACTATGGAACAGCTTGGCCGTGCTAAATCAGTTAAGGTTCAGAAGGAAAATACCATTATTGTTGATGGTGAAGGTGATAAGGCTGAAATAGAAGCTAGAATTAATCAGATTAAGGCTCAGATTGAGGAGACAACATCTGAATTTGATAAAGAGAAGCTACAGGAAAGACTTGCTAAGCTGTCAGGCGGTGTAGCTGTTATTAGGGTTGGTGCTGCAACCGAGACAGAGATGAAGGAAAGTAAGCTTCGTATGGAAGATGCCTTGGCTGCTACAAGAGCAGCGGTTGAAGAAGGTATTGTAGCAGGTGGCGGATCAGTATTCATTCATGCTGCTAAGAAGGTCGCTACATTAGCTGCTAGTTTGGAGGGCGATGAGAAGACCGGTGCGAACATAATCCTTAAGGCCTTGGAAGCTCCTTTGTATTGCATAGTACAGAATGCAGGCCTAGAAGGCTCTGTAGTAGTCAGCAAGGTTAAGGAAGGAAAATCCGGAATTGGATATGATGTGCTGAATGAGAACTATGTAGATATGGTTGTTGCAGGCATCTTAGACCCCACTAAGGTTGCAAGGAGTGCTCTGCAAAATGCAACAAGCATAGCTTCAACATTGTTAACAACCGAATCAGTAGTAGCAAACATTAAGTCAGACGAACCCGTTATGCCTGCTGGTGGCGGCGGAATGGGAATGATGTAAGCTTTAGCAAGACAGGGGAACATTTCCTCTGTCTTGTTTTTTCTTGCGAAAAAAGACAGAGGAAATGTTCCCCTGTCTTGCTGTCCTGGGAGGAGGATTGACTATGAAGATAGGTGCATTGGAAGCAGGAGGTACCAAAATGGTTTGTGCTGTCGGAAGTATGAAAGGTGAAATCTATGACCAGATAAGTATTCCGACTGAAAAACCAGAAGTAACAATTCCGAAAATTATACAATATTTCAAAACACATGAAATTGATTGTCTAGGAGTTGGGTGCTTTGGACCTATAGATCTCAATAAAAAATCCGATACATATGGATTTATTAAGAACACACCAAAAACTGAGTGGATAAATTATAATATAATTGGAAACTTTAAGGAAGCCCTAAATGTACCAGTTGGATTCGATACTGATGTTAATGGATCTGTATTAGGAGAAGTTACCTTTGGGTGTGCACAAAATCTTGATTGCGTAGTATACATCACAGTTGGAACAGGAATAGGAGTAGGAGCTTATATAAATGGAAGAACCTTACAAGGCATGATGCACCCAGAGGCAGGGCATGTTTTAATAAAGAAAAACATTGAGGACGATTATGAAGGGATCTGCCCTTATCATAAAAGCTGTTTGGAAGGATTGGCATCTGGCTCAGCTATTGAGAAACGATGGGGAAGAAAAGGAACTGAATTAGAAGGAAATTCAGAGGTGTGGGAATTAGAGGCATCTTATCTGGCTCAAGCTATCATTAATTATATATATACTTATTCTCCGCAAAAAGTAATATTAGGAGGGGGAATAATGCATCAAAAACAGCTTTTTCCTCTAATTCGAAAAAAGGTTCTTGAGTTGAATAAGGACTATCTTACTTGTAATGAATTATTAGATATTAATACTTACATTGTACCGCCGAGTCTTGGTGACAATCAAGGTATTATGGGAGCATTAGAGCTTGGTAGAAAGGCTTATATACATTGTAAAGAAAGTTCATATTGACAAGTACATAGAGAATGTATAAGATATAGCAGTAAACTAAATACATAAGAATTTAGCTAGGGGAGCACATGCTGAGAGGTATGAATATATTTACATACTGACCCTCAATACTTGATCCGGGTAATACCGGCGTAAGGAAGCAATCAAGTGTCCCCTCCTAAGAAAATTTAAGGAGGTTTTTTATGTTAAAAAAGTTGTATGATTTTTTTATTGTAACAGATGTGGAGAGTGGAAGTTTTTATCCTACCACAGCAGGAAACATCGCTTTACTGGCAATAATAATTCTGCTATTTGTCGCTATACTTGCGATAGGTGGAAGTAGGAAGAAGCTAAGTGCGAAGCAACTGACCTTTTCGGCTGTTGCCATGACACTGGCTGTTATTACATCGATTTTTACGGTATATGAACTTCCCTTTGGTGGCTCCATAACCCTATTTAGGATGTTCTTTATCTGCTTTATCGGTTATCTTTATGGCGCGAAGATTGGTATCATAGCTGGTGTTGCTTATGGAATACTGGATTTTTTACTAAAGCCCTATGCTATAACACTTATACAGCCACTGCTTGATTATCCCATAGCCTTCGGCTGCCTGGGGCTTGCAGGTGTGTTCTCCAAATCGAAGTATGGAATAATCAAGGGTTACATCTTAGGTGTTACAGGAAGATATATCTGCCATGTAGTAACGGGAATTGTTTATTTTTATGAGTATGCTGGTGGTAAAAATGTAGCTGTGTATTCTCTAACTTATAATGCATCCTACATTGTCCCGGAGGCGATACTTACATTATTAATTCTTATGATTCCAGCTGTAAGACAAGCACTTGGAGAGGTTAAGAAAATGGCGTATTAACCCTCAGCCATTCTAGTTACGGCTACATATATACCTGATATTCTATACCAGGTAGGAAAGTCTACAATTCCGGTTGCGGGCAGGTTAAAGATACTTTGGAAGGCTCTTACCGCTTCTGCGGTCTGTTCATTGTATTGACCTGTTACCGCAACCCTTGGAATTTGACTATAAGCATTTCCTATGGCATTTAGCTGTTCCTGAATCATTCTTACATTATCCCCACTTGCCCCGATATTCAGATTCTGACCCGGCCAGGAGGCGGGAACACCTGAGACTTGTGGTGCAGTATTAATAAATATTGAGCTTCCATAAAAATACCTAAGAATGCTGATTGCATCATAGCCCTGGTCCCCTAAATCCTTTGAGCCCCATTGAGTCATCCAATTAGGGCATTGAACTCTATTACCATCACAATATTGGGTAAGAATGGGTTGCCTTATATTAGGCCTAGAAAGATAATTTACGAATAAGGAATCAACTGTAATACCAATATTATCAAATATATTTCGTCCGGCTATCCATTTATGATCAAATGCTGTAGAAGATGTAACAGTGAAGTTAAAGCCTTGGTTACGATACCATTCGGTAAATACTCTGTTTAGAGTAAATGATAGTATAGCCAGAACATTTGCTTGAATAGTTGATTCAGGCCAGGTAGCATATATTTCACTCGAAGCAACATTCTTAATATAGTCTCTGAATTTGACATAATGGTTAGCTGCCGAGGCATCTGTCGGAGGTCCATCATGGACTATGACAAACTCTGGAATCACGACCCTGCTTAACACTATTTCACCTGTTTCTGCAGCAAGATTAATCTCCGGTTCGGCTATCTTAGGAGGAAAATCACCCCACAATGTATGGGGTGCGATAACATATAAAGAACCCTCTGCGTCTGGATCATCTGTAACTCTCATGGTTGCATCTTGAAGAGCAGTAACATCAGCTAACACCTGCATATCAGAAATACTTACGGGAGTATAGTCCGGTTGCATACAAAAGATATTATATTCGGAATAGGGCTGTACTAATGCTGATGGATCAAGACTATAATCAATCGATGGAGCAGGAAGCTCAATTTCGGGGGTAAGCCCTGATACATCTGTTGTTAATTCTTCTAAAACCTCAGTTGGTTGGGCAGGTGATGATATTCTGACTGTCGCACCTTGGACAGGGGCCATGTTCGGCGTAACGCAGTGTATCTGCAATCTTCCAAAGGACTGAGTTCCAAGCTCCGTCGGATAAACTTTTATTCCTTTAACTTTCTTAATTGAATTACCACTTAGTTTGTTCGTATTCATAATTAACCTCATAAATTCACTCAATAATAGAATATGATAATAAATTAATTTGGTACCTGGTACGGTGCCAGGTACTGTAGCAATAAATGGCAACCACCCATAGGGATAGTTGCCACTCATAATTAATGCAAAGTATAATGTTTATCTCTTTGGTACTATTTCAAGCCAATAGCCATCAGGATCATTAATGAAGTAAATACCCATTCCTGGATTTTCATAACAGATGCATCCCATTTCTTTGTGTTTCTTGTATGCATCTTCATAATCATCGGTAATAAATGCGAGATGGAATTCATTATCTCCGAGATTGTATGGTTTATCCCAGTCTCTTAACCAGGTTAATTCCAGCTGATGCTCTGAGGAACCATCACTTAGGAATGCAAGAATAAAATCACCTGAATCAGAAACCTTACGACGGATTTCTTTCAGTCCTAATGCTTCCTTGTAGAAGCCCAGAGATTTATCGAGGTCTCGAACGTTAAAATTATTATGTGCGAATCTGAAGCTCATGTTGTCTACCTCCTTATAGTAATGTTTAATGTATTAGTTAGGACAAGCTTTCTTATTCAATAAAAAAAGCCTGTCGTGTAAACAGGCTTTCATGCTTATCTTTTAATTTGGCTTCCGAATATATATAATGAGCTTAACTGTACTTCAGATATTATTTTCGTTCTCTCATCATAATTCTGCCTTAATTCTGATAATTGATATTTAGAATTCAAGTTGCTATCAAGTGATTCTATAAGCGAAGGCCTATTCTGTGTAGCTTGTGTAGTTGTAGTAGTTGAAGCTAAAGTTTCGCCTGCTTCCTGTGAAGTGTTTACAGCTACACTTGGTGTAGATGTAGATGTAGGTGTAGGTGTAGGAGCAGATGTAGGAGTAGATGTAGGTGTTGGTACGTTAGTGTCTGTATCCAATGATTTAGCTACATTATCCTTATCTGTTTTTACGGATGTATCAGTTACAGGAGCATTTTGAGCATATTGTGCTTCCAATAAGGCTGATGTTGCTAAGCTTGTATTAGGTACTATATCCTTTTCACCATAATATGCGTTTATGATTTCAAGCAAAGTATTTGATAATTCATCCTCAGGTATATCATTTAATTCAGGATGAAGAGTAAAATAATCAATCAATAGAGGTATATCCTCCACTTTAGCAACTATGACACTACAAGGTGATGATTTTTGACTACCATCAGGATTTGTAGCATCGATTTTAGCCTCTACAGTAGTCATTCCGAGTTTTTTACCCGTAACACGACCTCCTGGGCTAACAGTAGCAATCGAAGAATCTCTGCTTAAAAACTTAACTGATTCAACAGTATTTATTGGCTTTATTAGAGCCTCTAATTGTATGCTTTGATCTACCTCTAATATTGTCCTAGAGCGGGTCAATTTAACACTAAAAGCAGGAGGACCAATTGTTATATCACAGGTAAGTGGGGTAGTACTAAGGCCTCGTCTTACTGTGGCTGTAATTGTAGTTGAGCCTACTTTATTTCCTATTATGGTACCATCTTCGCTAACTGAAGCAATATCAGAATCAGCCGACTTAAAACTAACCTTAGCATCTTTATCAAGATTATAAACTCTCAGGGTAAATGATTTACCATTTGCTAAAGTGATAGCTCTAAGGTTGAGCCGAGCCTCGTTATTTTTCTCCTTTTCAATTTCTGATGCCCGCGCTATACTAACTGAGGTTGGTATAATTTGTGGCAAAAAAGTAAAGAAAAGAAGTAGTCCAAGGAAAAATAAGCATTTAATTATATATTTCTTTTTCAAGGCACTTCCTCCAGTTTATGGAAATACTATGTCACATCCTATTTATTCTATAACAATACTTTACCATTTGAATTTGTCAGAATGATGTCATAATCGAATTATATATGAATAAAATGCTATATTAATTATTAATTGGAAGTAAGTGTAAAGATAATAAACTTTTACTACTTGTTTTCCGATACATAGTTAATATATAATAATAATATATGCAGAGTTTATTTGACATTATATGATAATAAATAGTTTTTCTAATTTTATGATATATATACATAGAGGTTGGTACCGTAACTAGTGAAAAAGTATCAGCAATAATAAAGGAGGGAATTATTATGCAACATATCCTAATCGCAGACGATAATCGCGATATTACCGATATTTTATCGACCTATTCCAAGATGGAAGGATTTGAACCTTTAGTAGCCTCAGACGGTGAGGAAGCCATCCGATTATTTACCGAGTATAGCCCTGATGTGGTATTGTTGGATGTAATGATGCCAAAGGAAGATGGGTATGAGGTATGTAGAAAGATAAGAAGTGAATCTAATGTACCTGTAATCCTAATAACTGCCAGAGGTGAGGATTTTGATAAGATTATGGGCCTTGATATAGGGGCGGATGATTACATAGTAAAGCCTTTTAGTCCAAGGGAGGTTATGGCTAGAGTAAGAGCAGTGCTTCGGAGGATGACAAAGACAACTAAGGAAAATTCTTCAGATAATACTATTACTATAAGTAATTTAGAAATCAATTTAGAGGAATATACCTTACATATCGGTGGAAAGAAAACACCTCTTACTAAAAAGGAAATTGAAACGATGTGGACATTGGCTTCAAACCCGAACAAGGTATTTACAAGAGATAACCTATTAGACAGCCTTTGGGGATTTGATTATTTTGGTGATAGCAGAACGGTTGATTCTCATATAAAAAGACTTCGTGCTAAGCTAGATGCTCTGGATCATCCTGACTGGAAAATCAAGACTATCTGGGGTGTAGGGTACAAATTCGAAATACTAGAGGATTAGAAAATCAGCCCATAAGATGAAGGAGCTTATTAACTATGGCAAAAGAAAACAAGGTTCGTGTTTATAACCGCTTGTTTTTCAAGCTTTATTTGAATTATGCAGTGATGTTACTAATGACTGCTGTCTTGATTTGTTTGATTTTTATTCAGCTGTACAGAAGTACAACTATGGATAACGAACGTGAGAAATTGATGGAGCAGGCTACAAACAGCTCTGATATGATTACAACAAAATTTATAAATACTCAAAATTACAGCGAGTTTTTGGATTATATTAATACTCAACAAAAGACAATTGGTTCAGATGTCTGGACTATATCAAATCCATACGCAAGTATGCCAATGGACTTGAAATTAGAAACAAACTCCCTAGAGGAGATTTCTTACGGCTATAAAGAGTACGTAGATCTGCTAGAGAGTGCTTTTCAAAACAAAACAAAATACTCTGTTGCAGACGATGAGATATATCAGACACAGATTATAACCGTAGCTGTTCCCATATATGGGGCTAACCGAGAGGTGGTTGGAGCATTGCTGTCAAAAGCTTCTGTTAAGGGTCTAAATGATATTATTGATGATAGCTTATCCTTAATTGTAGTCAGCAGTGTGGTTGCTCTTGCAATTTCCTTTATTGTAATAATTGTATTTGCTACGGAGCTTTCAATACCAATATCTAGGATGCGTTCGACTGCTTTATCACTGGCGGCAGGAAATTATCATTCAAAGACAGGAATTAAGCGTAACGATGAGCTTGGTGACTTGGCAAAGACTGTGGATATTCTGTCAGAAAAGCTGCTGGAAAATGATATACAAAGAAAAAACTTAGATCAAATGAGATTGGATTTCTTTGCAAATGTTTCCCATGAGCTAAGGACCCCAATTACGGTTTTAAGAGCATATACAGAGTCTTTGATTGATGGAGTAGTAACCGATAAAACTAAGGTTAACCAATATCATGATAGAATGCTTGCGGAATGCAAAAGCATGGAACGCTTGGTAGGAGATCTGATGCTTTTATCAAAAATGCAGAATCCAGATTTTGCTATTGATGTTGAGCCTGTAAATCTAGTGCAGGTATTTGATGATATAATTCGTAGTGCAGATACAATAGCTGAAAAGAAAAATATTAAAATAGAGATTGTTAAAGCTCAACCTGTTATTATGATGTTGGGCGATTATGACAGACTAAGACAGATGTTCATGATTATTTTAGATAATGCCATAAAATTCTCAGATGAATATAAAACTGTTCACATATATTTATCAAAGACGGACAAAATAACAGTAGCGATAAAAGACGAAGGGATCGGAATGGATACATCTGATTTGGATAATATTTTTGAAAAATTCTATAAATCAAATCTAAGTCAGAATGCATCTGGTACAGGTCTCGGACTTTCAATAGCTAAACAGATTGCATTTAAGCATGATGGACATATAGAAGTGGAGTCCTCACCGGGAGTCGGAAGTACCTTTACCTTTACTTTTCCACCCTTTGATATGGACGAGGAATCCCTATAAATACCACTAAAAAATTCAATAAAAGCCTTGAAATACAACACATAATACATTATAATATATTTAGAGATGTTCCTGAGATGTTCGACACTCCTGTTATTTTGAACCTACATGATATAATATGGGATTCCTATATTTATGAGTGTATGCCAGGCCGCCATCAGCAGCGGAAGGCAGAAACTTATATGCGGTTACCCACCTAGCTTAGCTAGGAGTCAAAATGCAGGAAACGGCATTTCGGGTATATACTAAAGATAAGGGCGGCTTCGGCCGCTTTTTTGATTTCCAAATTATTAGCATGGTTTTCATGCTATTTTTTATGGAAAAATAGACAGACTATCCTTTATAAGATTCAATTGTCAAAAGTTTTCTATAAAGGAGGAGCATCAATTGCTAATCTTACTGGATGGAATAAATTTTTACGCGAATTCACCTTTCTTATTATTGGTTTTACTGATACTTATTGCATTAATCTGTTTTGTTTTGGTAATGCTGTATTATCGATTTAGCCATTTTGGTAAGAAAGTGCACTTCCCAATCTATACCTTGGGAGAAGGAGATGAACCGGGTCCAAGCGTATGGGAGAAGCAGATGAGTGATCTGGCAGATAGCCACAGTAAGACAAAACTTGTTGGGTATAGCTTTGTTCTTGATGATTATAATCAAGTTGCCTATAAGAAACTTAATAAAATTAGAGATAGCATCTCTGTCCTCTCCACAGACATCGTTTCTCTGATTCCGGCTGCACGGTGGCTCTTTGACAATTTTCAGATGATGTACCGGGAGATTAATAAAGTACGTACATCAGGATCGAGCTATGCCCTTTTACCCATTCTAATGGTAAAAAAATACAGTAGCTTTCCTCGTATTTATGTTGTAGCAAAGAAGATGGTAGCTCTTTCTGGCGGTCACCTGTGCGAAGAGAATATCTCCGTAATGCTAAATGCCTATCAGAAAAAGATTCCGCTTACAGACAAGGAAATCTGGATTTTACCTGAAATACTTGGCTTTTGTCTTCTCGAGGAAATCATTATAGTAGCCGATGAAATTCTTCATATGGTGGATGTGAAGTCTAGGGCAGAAAGGTTTCTACGGAAAAGACTGAAGGATAAACAGGAAGCGACAGATATATCAGCATTACTTTGTAATGTAAAAGCTGACCTAAGGCTGAATTATTCATTCCATGCCCATGTAATATACATGATGGGAAATATGTCCTTTGATGATGCTTCAATTCAAAAATATATTAACTATCATTTTGATTCTTTGGAAAAGCAGGTGAAGTCTTCAGAAATATTCCTTGAGGAAGGGAAAATAGCAACTCTACTAGAGGCAAATATTAGGACATTAATTATCAGTCTGAGAGATATTAATGAAATGGATGAGGAAAAATTCTTTGAAGAATATTCTTATCTGGAGCAAATATTATCACAGGATCCGGACGCTGTTTATTCAAAGATGGATTTAGAAGCCAAAGGAGTATACCGTGGGATAATTGTTCAATTATCCCATCGCTATAAAATAAGGGAAGAAAAGATAGGAAGGGATTGCTTGGAATTGGCGATAGAGGGTAGGGAGGATATACATTGCTCTCATCATGTAGGAGCCTATCTTTTGGGTAAGGGCTATCCTATTCTAAAGGCTAAGATATTAGATAAACCGATTCCGAGGGAAATCAAGAAAAGAAGGAATGTAAAGGGATTTCTGTATTTTCTCTCTCTTTCAATTATATTATTTGGACTGAGTGCCTTTGTTCTCTATGCCTTTCAAAGCCTTGGTGGCTTGCAGGGTATTGCTAGGCAGGTAATTACACTTCTGTTGGCAATGCCTCTCTTAATAGGTATTGCTCTAGAGGTCAATATATATATATTTACAAGAAGAATAATTGTTAAAAAGATTCCCTCTCTGGATTATCAGAATGAGATACCAGATGAGGCAAGGACCATGGTAGCCATGCCAGTTATAATATCCTCAAAGGAACAGGGGCTAGAGTATTTAGAACGCCTTCAGAAGCATTATCTGGCAAATCGGCAGCCTAATCTTTACTTTGCCTTGCTGCTTGATTTTGGGGATGCTCCTAATCAATTCATGCCTAATGATGAAATTATCCAGAGGGCTCTTGTCGCTCGCATGGAGGAGCTTAACGAGCTCTATCCATCACAACACCAGAGATTTTCTCTCTTATTTCGCTATCGAAAATGGAACAAGTCGGAGAACTGTTTTATGGGATGGGAGAGAAAGAGAGGAAAGTTAGAAGAATTTAATAACCTATTAAGCAGCGTTAGAAAAGAGGATACTAGCTTTTCTTCCGTTTTCTGTGACGAAGAGCTTCTTACCACCTTTCGATACGTTATTACATTGGATGCCGATACAAACCTTATCCGTGACAGTGCTTCTAAACTTGTTGGACTAATTGATCATCCTTTAAATAAACCGGTTCTCGATTCTGACAATCATAAGGTGAAGGAGGGTTATGTCATCATACAACCCTCAGTCAGAAATCATATCGTAGGTAAGAGCGGTAGCAGGTTTACAAAAATCTTTGGAGGAGAATCTGGACTTGCCCATTATGGAGCTATGATATCAGATATCTATCAGGATATTTTTAATGAAGGAATCTATATAGGTAAGGGCATCTATGATATAAATGCCTTTCAAAAGGTGCTTCATAATAAGGTTCCTGAAAACCGGATTCTCAGCCATGATCTTTTTGAGAGCTGCTATGCACGAACTGCTTTTTCCAGCACAGCAAAGATTATGGACAGTTTTCCGAACAGTGTTTTATCATTTGCTAAAAGAGAACACCGATGGATGCGCGGTGATTGGCAGCTACTACCCTGGTTATTTATGAAGAAGACAGGAGATGGGAAGAGCCTATGCTCTTTGTCAAGATGGAAAATCTTTGACAATCTGAGACGAAGCCTGGTACCGCTGAGCAAGACATTATTAGTTCTCTTGGCTTTTGCTTGGATGCCCAAAGCATATTATCTTTCTTTACCGCTGATTTTCTTTACTGATATATTTAATTTACTTATTTTATTATTAGCAGTTACTAGCCAGAAGATGATTCGGCCGAAGCTTGTCCTTGTCTATAAAAGCCTCATGAAGGAACTCGCTACGATGGTGGAAAGAACATTTTTGGAGTTTATAATCACTCCCTACCGTGCTTACGTCGCATCAGATGCAATTGTCAGAACCCTATACAGATTATTTATCAGTAAAAAAAATCTACTTCGTTGGAACACAGCAGAAGCAGTAGATTCCTCTATTATAAATACCAGAAAAGGTTACTTCCTTTCCATGTGGAGTTCTCTTATTCCTGTGCTGTCACTTGTATTAATAATTTTAATGGGAGATTTGACACCATTAGGAATTATTCTGGCAGTAATTGTGATTGCTTGTTGGAGCTTTGCCTTTGACATTGCATACCGAATCAGCCAGTCGAAGGAAAATCCTAATTTGAAAGACAATGCACAGGAAAGTGAGCTGCTTCTTGATACTGCACGAAGAACCTGGCTGTTTTTTAAGGAACTATCAAACAAGGAAAATAACTGGCTTTGTCCTGATAGCTATCAGGTTTCTGTTGGTAGAAAGATGAGTGACAAGACATCGCCGACTAATATGGGTCTTCAGCTTCTTTCAATTCTGTCAGCCAGAGATTTTGGTTTTGAGACTCTGAGCTTTAGCATTGAGGCAGTAGAAAATCTAATGGAAACAATTCAGAATATGCCCAAATATAAGGGGCATCTTTATAACTGGTATAACATTAAGACTTTGGAGGTATTAGCACCTAATTATATATCAACCGTAGACAGCGGTAACTTTCTGGGGCATTTAATAGCTTTGAAAAACGGTCTATTGGAGCAAATCGATAAGCCAATTTTTACAGATGATTTTTTGGATGAACTAAGGATTCTTACTAATTTCAGCAATAAGGAAATACAGCTGCTAACAGGAAATACAGCCACAAATAAGCTTAAGACGGCTTACCTAAGTATAGGAGAACTGATGGAGGATATTGCTGATATATGGGAAGACCTGGACGAGAGGGAGCTTCCAGCTGAGGATTATCACTATACAAAGCAGTTAATTAATATAATTGATAGTTTTGTAGATGAGGTATCGGCTCTAAAGTTGAGAGAGGAGGGCTTTTATTCTTGCCCTACACTCAGTTGTATAGAGGCAAGGGACAATAGATTTGCTGCAAGTATGATTAACCGAATCAGAGAGCTCTGCAACAGAATAGATTGTATTATAGCAGGTGCAGAATTTGGTTTTTTATTCAACGATAAAAGAAAACTCTTCCATATCGGATATCATGTATCCTCCCAAATGCTAGATGAAGGTTGTTATGATCTGATGGCTTCAGAATCTGCACTCACAAGCTTACTGGTGATAGCAAAAGGGGAAGTGCCTGTAAAGCATTGGTATAGGCTAGGAAGACCGCTAACAATAGTAGATGGTATTCCCTGCTTCGTATCCTGGAGCGGTACAATGTTTGAATATCTGATGACGAATCTTGTTTTCAAAGAATATGAAGACTCCGTATATGCACAAACGTCTAGAGCAGCTTTGCTCCAGCAGATGGAATATGCAAAGGAAGCAAAAATACCCTGGGGTATATCAGAATCCCAGTATTATCGTTTTGACCTTAACTCAAATTACCAATACAAGGCCTTTGGTGTTCCAAAGATAAGACTTCAGCCTGTTCGGAAGAATTCTCTTGTAGTTGCTCCATATGCTACAATGCTAGCTCTAGATATTGCCGAAGATGATTGTATAAGAAATCTGAAGAAGCTGAAGGATTTAGGAGCCTATGGCGAGTACGGTTTCTACGAATCGATTGATTTCAACCTACCGAATGCTATAGAAATGACGCCCTATTGCATAGTGAGATCCTATATGGCACATCATCAGGGCATGAACCTGATTGCAATAAATAATTATCTGAATAAGGGTATCATTAGGGAGCGTTTTCATGAGGAGCCTATGATAAAGGCTACAGAGGTTTTATTGGAAGAAAAACACCAATCCCATTTGATTTCAATTGCCAAGCGTGGATATACAATAAAAACCGTAAAGGCACCCCAAAAAGAAGATATTTACCGTAACAGATATATCAACAGTATAGGCCTACATCCACCAGTTGCTAATTATATGTCAAACGGTAAATATTCAGTTATGATAACCTCAGATGGAGATGGCTTCAGTAAATACAATGATCGAATGATACACCGCTGGCGATCAGATATTTATGCTGATACAGGTAACTTTATTTATATCAAGGATGTGGAGCAGGGTAAGCTTTGGAGTACCACCTATCATCCAACAAGAACAGAGCCTGAGGATTACCAAGTAGTATTCAGTGCAGACAAGGCAGAATTTAAACGCAGAGATGGAGATATCACATCACACATGATTGTCAGTCTCAATACTGATTATAATTATGAAATACGTAAGGTTTTATTTACCAATCATGGGAATAGAAAAAAGCAGTTGGAAGTGACCAGCTATCTTGAGGTGGTCGATGATACTCATTTAGCAGAGCTAAGCCATCCTGCCTTCAATAAACTATTTTTAGAAAGTGAGTATATTAAAGAACAGGAAATATTTCTGTCTAAGAGACGACGAGGGAAGGAAGAAAACAATCCATATATAATGCACATGGTAAAGGCGGGAATGAAACTATGCAAAAAAATCGAATACGAAAATGATAGAAAAATGTTTATCGGAAGAAATAATACATTAGAGAATCCCCATTCAGTGGCTAACAGCATCACTTTTAATAATGATTCAGGCTTTTGTAACGATTCAATTATGAGTTTGCGAGCGCAGTTTTTTGTGGAGGCGGGTGAAACTGTATACATCTCATTTATTACCGGAGTTTGCAAAGATAAGGAGGAGGCAATAAGAATAGCTGAGGATATGAATGTAAGCTATCATGTTGATGATATTCTTGAGAAATTCAGACTTCAAAAGAACCTAGAGTTAAGGTATCTGGATATTACCAGGGCTCAGTTGAACGCTTTTTTGAATCTTATCAGCCCGATTTACTATCCAACGAACAATTTTCGAGGTCCT
>JAQVQL010000116.1 GCA_028701595.1 Herbinix sp. | reverse complement strand
TCCATTATTAAAACGCTTAACAATATCATTTCTCACCTCGGTAGGAGTACTGCCCTCCAGATAAAAATACGGAATATTCATATCCTTCAGCTCCTCCTCAATAATCCTAAGCATGGAGGTGAATTGAGAAAACACAAGAATTCTATGGTCATTTGCAATAGCCTCTGGAATAAGCTCCATCAGTAAATCAAGTTTTCCGCTTCCTCCATGATAATTCTCTAAAAATGTTGACGGATGGCAGCAAATCTGTCTAAGCCTCATCAGTGCAGCCAAAATCTTCATCCTACTCTTATCCAGTCCTCCCTCAGAGAGCTCTGAATGAATATCATTTCTAATATTTGCAAGGTATGACAAGTAAACCTTCTTCTGTTCCTCAGAAAGGTCTGTAAGCATCTTAGATTCAAATTTATCCGGAAGCTCAGTAAGGACATCCCTCTTCATTCTACGAAGAATAAAAGGAGAAATATGTTGGTGTAAATCCTCTAAAGCTTCTTTATCATCCTTAAGTATTGGCTTCTCATAATACTCAACGAATTTAGTATGGTTGTGCAGATACCCAGGCATAATAAAGTCAAATATTGACCACAGCTCAGATAGGCTATTCTCTATTGGGGTACCAGTAAGTGCAAATTTATGTTTAGCAATTAATCTCTTTACCGATTTAGCATTTAGTGAGGAATCATTTTTGATAAATTGTGCCTCATCGATAAAAACTGTATGAAAATTTATTTTTTCATAGCTTGCAATGTCTCTTCTGATTAAAGGATATGACGTAATAAGAACATCATAATCCTGGTACATTTCTATTGCTTCCTGACGTTCCTGCGGTGTTCCGCTAACCACAGACGCAGTGATAAATGGTGCAAAATTCTCCAGCTCGTCCAGCCAGTTATAAGTCAAGGAGGTTGGACATACAATAAGAAAATGTGGTGCCGGGTTTTTCTTCTCTTTCTCCTCCAATAGAATCGATGCTATAAATACAATTGACTGTAAGGTTTTACCCAGTCCCATATCATCCGCCAAGATACCACCTAAATCATGCTCTGCAAGGGACCTAAGCCATTTGTAGCCAGTCACCTGATATGGACGAAGCTCAGCCTGTATCTCATCCGGTACAATAAAATCCGTTACTGTAGGATTAAGTATATTTTCAGTCAAAGTAGCAAAATCGCGACCCTTAATAAGCTCCAGTTCTTTATCTGAAAATGCTTTTTCAAGATAAACGGCGTGCTGCTTTTCGAGAAGAAGCCTATTCTCCTCCATATTCTTGCTATTGACATTAAGTGAAAGGAGTATCTTAGAGAAGTCCTCGACATCTCCTTCCTCAAGGTTAATAAAGCTACCATTCTTAAGTCGATAGTATTTCTTCTTAACCTGATATGCGTGAATAAGGTTGCGAATTTCCTCATTTGGTACATCCTCAAAGTTAAAATCCACTTCCAATAGATTTATACCACTATTAACATTAACACTGGCACTAAATCCTCCAGGTGGTCTGATTCCAAGCTTTTTAAAATCCTCGGAATAATATAAACGAGCCACAACCCCAAGGTCCATAACCTTACCGGACAAGAATTCATAAATTCTATCCTCATCCTTAAGAAGATAATAATTTTTGTGAGGAACAAATCCAAGCTTCAGAATCTCGCCAATAATTTCATCCTCGCTCTCTCTTTGACGAACGATGATATATGAGCCTGATGCAGCATTTCCAAAGGAATTGAAATCATATTCTCCATAATTATAGCGAAGCTCTGCTTTTATTCCGTATTTGTGCCTATCAAAATATATCTTTGCTTCCAAATCCTCTGAAATATAGCGATTCTTTAGCTCCTCTGGAACCTCAAGCTCCATAGTCTCACTGATTCTTGGAAGCACATGCTCCAAAAAGCTGTTCTTACTCTCTCCTTTGAAGACCAAAGGATCTTTGTCCCTACCAAGAGTATTGTAAAAGGGTTTAAAATTACGAATAAAGCTTTTGTCAGGCTGATATATAGCACCGCCATAATAAAGCAGCTCTCCTGTATCAGTTACAGGAATTACTGCCTCTTTACCCTTATAATCTACAAAAATAGTTTCCTCATCCATGGTAAGCTGATAAGATATCTTAGGATTTGCATTTAAATAACAAACCTCATTATATGTCTTTCCATAAAGCTCTAGTGTAAATTTATTACCATTCAAGAGTCCAAGAAACTTAAGGAGCATATTTTTAGTCATAGTAACCTGAGATTTTGAGAATAACTTCGAAAAATGCGAACTATTAATAACTTCCTGAATCTCATACACATCCAAAAGATAATCTATGATAACCTGTGATTGCTGATCAAAATTACTCTCCCCGCTTATAAAGTTAAACTCCTTACCAATACTAAAACTTTGATTATTATAAATGTCCGATATAAATTTCTTAATAGTCTGGATCTTATATTTGCGATTGCTTCCACCACGAAATGATACATAGGCCTTGGCATTATCGCCTTTAAACATCTGAGGTATATTGATTATTGGTTCAATCCCAAATGTTTCCCCGATAATATGACTCTCCTCCTGAGAAGCAAAATAATCAATAATCTGAACAATTCTTCTTTCCTCTGGACTCTTTGTCTCAGTCAGCATGGTCCTTTCCTGATATTTTAAGATGAATAGCAAGGCTGCAATCACATGCTTACATGCCCCTTGATCCTTTAACCTTGATGGGCAATTGCAGCTATAATCAAAAGAACCGTCCCCCTGCTCCTCAACAGAGACAGAATATTTATAACTTCCTTTTACCTCCAGACGGTAAAGCTTAGCCATATTGGAGTAAGACGCACTGATAACACGATTCTCTTTATAATATTGTAATCCTCTGGCATAAACCGTATCATTTGACGCCAGATTTCTAATCCCTGTCCGTGAAATCTGAATCATATTTGCACACCTTTCTTAGCTCTAAGTTAAATACTGATACTATATTCATATAAGATACAATCATCCAATTGCAATACACCTCGACTTAGCTGCACAAAAATCTGTATCTTACTATTATACCATATGTAAAATAAAAGTGTATTATAAATAGGACTATTTTTATATTATTAGTTAAATGATTTATAATTAATACTAATCTTATATATTAGTTTATTTTATAAATGCTTCTTAAATATGCCTTGTATTTCTTCATAAAATACACTAGAATTATTAGTTAGGATAAAGAAATAATCCATTTAAAATAGAAAACGGAGGTTTCTTATGAGGCATATCATCAGTCCCACTGATCTTACCCTAACTGAATTAGATGAGCTCCTTAATCTAGCTGAGGATATTATCAAAAGTCCAAAAAAATATTCAGATGCATGCCATAGAAAGAAGTTAGCAACCCTCTTCTATGAGCCCAGTACCAGAACAAGATTAAGTTTTGAAGCCGCCATGTTGAATCTAGGCGGAAGCATTCTCGGTTTTTCATCAGGAGATGCAAGTTCAGCATCAAAAGGCGAAAGTGTTGCCGATACAATTCGTGTTATTTCCTCTTATGCAGATATATGTGCTATTCGTCATCCCAAGGAGGGTGCCCCCTATGTTGCATCACTCCATTCTTCCATTCCAGTAATCAATGCCGGCGACGGCGGTCATAATCATCCCACACAAACATTTACAGATTTACTTACAATTAAAAATCTTAAAGGACGGTTCGATAACCTTACCGTTGGTTTTTGTGGAGATTTAAAATTCGGAAGAACCGTACACTCACTCATAGGAGCACTTTCAAGATATAACAATATCAAATTCGTCCTTATATCGCCGGAAGAGCTACAGGTTCCCTCATATATAAAGGACCAAGTACTTGATCCACAAAATATTCCTTATGAAGAGGTAAAAAGTCTCGAATCAGCTATGCCTGATCTAGATATCCTTTACATGACCAGAGTTCAGAAGGAGCGTTTCTTTAATGAAGAGGATTATATCAGACTAAAAGACACCTACATCCTTAACAGCAGAAAAATGTCTCTTGCAAAAGAGGACATGCTAGTATTACATCCACTACCAAGAGTAAATGAAATCGCAGTTGAGGTAGACGATGATCCCAGGGCTGTATATTTTAAACAAGCCCAGTTTGGAGTATATGTAAGAATGGCATTAATCATTCTACTCTTACGCGAAGGTGAAGGGAGGCCCATATGCTAAATATCGGAGTACTAAATCAGGGAATAGTTATAGATCATATCAAGGTCGGTGGAGCAATGAAAATCTACACCTATCTTAATCTAGAGAATATTGATGTCAGTGTCGCTATAATAAAAAATGCTAGAAGCAATAAGACAGGGCGAAAAGATATAATAAAAATCGAGGGAACCCTAAACGGAATCAACCTCGATATACTTGGAGCACTAGACCACGAAATAACAATCAACATAATCGAGAACGGTGAAATAATTGAAAAAAAGAATCCAAAGCTTCCCGATTATGTTGATAATGTCTTAAAATGCGTAAATCCCAGATGCATAACCTCAGTGGAAAATGTTCACCACTCCTTTAAATTAACAGACAAAGAAAAAGGTACCTATCGCTGCGTATACTGCGAGCAATCTTCAAAATCAACACCCGACACCACTCCCATACCAGGTACCGCTTAAGGCGGTACCTGGTACCGACCGATTTCCACCGATTTCGACACCATTCTGGTACCAAATCAATATATACTCATTCTGTTAATGACCACTTCCCAATTAATATTTTCCATGAACCGGTTGATATATTCTGTTTTATCATCGGCGTATTGAAGAAAATATGCATGCTCGTATACATCAAGTACTAGAATTGGTGCCGAGTATGCTATATTTCCAAGATCATGGGCATCTAGGCTGATATTTCTTAGTCTTTGACTTCTCTGATCATAGCATAATACTGCCCAGCCTCTACTGGCCTTAGCAGTAGCTATAAAATCTTCCTCCCAGTTATTATAACTGCCAAAATCCATCTCAAGTTGTACTGATACTGATGGATTCGCTACATTAACACCTTCTCCGCCACCCACATTCTCAAAATATAGCTCATGTAGAATAACACCGTTAAGAGCATAAGTCTCACCACGCTTGCACTCTCTAAAAAAGCTAAATGTGGAATTAGCTTTCTCTCTTCTCGGATTATTCTGAAGTATCACATCAATCTCATTTATCTTTTTTACATATCCCTCATATAATCTTACATGTACTTCGAACTGCTCGCGATTAACCACCGTTATATCATGGGTATACTCAAAATTCATTCCTTCTATCATAAAAAAAGTCCTCCTATATATAAGTATGAATAAGGGCGATTTTGTGGCAAGCCATATCCATCATTAATATATACGAAAACTTTTTAAAGTTATGACAATTTTATTGCTACCAGGTACGGTACCAATATAGTTTAAAATAATCCCACTATACTTCCATCTTCGTCCACATCTATTCCTTCTGCGGCGGGAATCTTAGGTAGTCCCGGCATGGTCATCATAGTGCCTGTAATTGCTACCACGAAGCCTGCTCCAGCAGATACGTAAGCTTCTCTGATATTTACTGTAAAGCCGGAAGGCCTACCAAGCTTTTTTGGATCATCGGATAGTGAATATTGGTTTTTAGCCATACATACCGGAAGTTTTCCGTAACCAAGCTCTTCTATCTTTCGTATAGCTGAGTTTGCGACAGAGTCAAATGTAACCTTATCCGCACCATAAATTTCCATAGCAATTTTCTCAATCTTTTCTTTTATAGTAAGGTCTAGATCATACAGGGGTTTATAATTACTCTGCTTTTCCTCCATAGTAGTAAGAAGCTTTTTAGCAAGGTCTATTCCACCCTCACCACCTTTTTCCCATACCTCACATAGAGAAAATTCACTGTCCTTTTCTATGCAAAAGCTCTTCACATATTCTATCTCAGCATCGGTATCGGTAACAAATCGATTTAATGCCACAATAACAGGTATACCGTATTTCTGTAAATTCTCTATATGCTTTTCAAGATTAACTATTCCCTTCTTAAGTGCATCCAAATTCTCAGTAGACAGATCATTTTTTGACATTCCACCGTTATATTTTAAGGCGCGAATCGTAGCCACAAGAACTACTGCATTTGGTGTGAGTCCTGCCATCCTGCACTTGATATCAAGGAATTTTTCAGCACCGAGATCGGCACCGAATCCTGCCTCAGTAATTACCACGTCAGCCAGTTTAAGAGCCGTTTTTGTAGCTCTTACGCTATTACAGCCATGAGCTATATTTGCAAATGGACCACCATGAACGATAGCCGGTGTATTCTCAATTGTCTGTATAAGATTAGGCTTCATCGCATCCTTAAGAAGCGTAGCCATAGCTCCAACTGCCTTTAGATCCATTGCAGTGACGGGCTTTTTATCATAGCTGTAGGCAACAACTATTCTACCAAGCCTCTCCTTTAAATCTACCATATCCTCAGCCAGACACAGTACAGCCATGATCTCAGAAGCAACAGATATAACAAAATGATCCTCCCTTACAACTCCGTCAGATTTCTTACCAAGGCCCACAACGATATTACGGAGTGCTCTGTCATTCATATCTACACAGCGTTTCCATACGATCTGATTGGGATCAATCGACAAGGCATTTCCATGATGAATATGATTATCCAACATAGCAGCCAAGAGGTTATTTGCTGAGGTTATAGCATGAAAATCACCGGTAAAATGTAGATTCAAATCCTCCATAGGAACCACCTGGGCATAGCCTCCACCTGCAGCACCACCCTTAACACCAAAACAAGGTCCTAGGGAAGGCTCACGAAGTGCTATAACATGGCTCACATTCATTTGTCCCAGTGCTTGCCCCAATCCCACTGTAGTAGTCGTCTTTCCTTCACCGGCAGGCGTTGGATTTATAGCTGTAACAAGAACAAGCTTGCCATTTGGACGCTCCTTTATCTTATCCCAAAGCTCATAGGAAAGCTTAGCCTTATATTTTCCGTAGAACTCTAAATCCTCTTCCGAAATAGAAAGCTTCTTTGCGACATCACTAATATGATGCATTTTTGCCTCCTGTGCTATTTGAATATCAGTCTTCATCTGTATACCCAACCTTTCCGTATATTTTAGTCACTAAAATTATTTTAAGCATAAGCTTGACCAAGGTCAAGATAAAAATGGTAAATAACATAAA
>JAQVQL010000115.1 GCA_028701595.1 Herbinix sp. | reverse complement strand
CTCTGTCTGATCCATCTTTAAATCCGGTAAGATACATAAATCTAAAAATCATTTCATAATACTTATTTGGGAAGCCTTCCAGGATGTATGTATAATCAGCTGCATTCTTAGGAAGATTAGTTGTTCTTATTAGCTGGCCGTCTGGACTTATTAATGCTCTTTTTTCTGGATGAAGCACTTTTTGTATAACATCCTTTGCACCGTTTTCAGTTATTTTTTTACTTCCTCTAAATTCTCTATTTTGAATATATAAGCCATTTGAATATCCCTTAATAATTCCTTTGGCAACAATAGAGGCTACTGCTTCACGCTTACTTTTCGGAATCTCATTTATGTCTGATATTCTTTTTTCTAATACTGCCGCTACTTTTCTATCGTTATCCTTTGTATTGTTCCATAGTTTTACTATTTCAGATTTATTATCAAAAGGTAGTATCTCTACAACATTTTCTATATCAGACGCAGCCAAACCTATTATTATGAAGGTTTTTATTGTGTTTCCTTCTTTATCATAAATTTTCTCATACCTTGTTCTTAACCCTTGTTCACCCCAGGTATCAGAGGGAAAAGCGCCCTTAAGAATTGGTGTTATAACCTGGCTAAATTTCCTTGCATCATATGTATCAACGGTTTCTCCTTTAGGATAAAGCTTACCACTAAGCTCATAATAAAGCCTACCTTCAAACAAATTACAAGCTCTTAAAAACTCTATTACTTCATCTATATAAAAATTAGATAAAGCACATGTATCAAGTCTATTTGCTATCACGGCACAATCTGTCCTTGTTAAATATTCAGAATAGTCCTTAAAATCATCTTCCTTTAATATTTCCTTTTCTATCGCCATATCAATATAAGGCTGGTCTGATTCTTCATCTATCTCCCACTCCATCTCTTGTACTATATACTTTATAAAGTCCTCAACCTTTATGTATTTACTGGCTGCTTCTGCCTTTTGTGTGCCACCACATATTACAAGTAACATCGCTACTACAAGCATGATTAATATTTCCTTTACCCTCATCATATACTAATCCCTCCTTAACTTTGCTTTTCTAGAAAATCGTGTATTTGCTCCTTGCTAATTCCATTGTCTAGTGTCAATAGACAAAATGTTCTACTCCAGAACTGCCCTTTGGGTAGTTCATCCACTATAGTCGAAAATTCCTTCTTTATAAGTCTACTTGCTGCCGATTTATATGCATTTATAAACTTCGATAGTTCTGTATTCGGTTATTGGTTGTTAAATATGGTTTATATTACATTTTGAATACTGAATGGTTATTATCTAACCCCATATTTCTCGATACTCCCAATTATTTAATACTGATTATACTATATTATGTACTTCCATGTTTTTCAAGTATTTTACTTTATTTTCTCAAGAACCATTAAAGATTTTCCTTTTTAAATCAAACTGATATATAAATAGCCTCTATAATCTTCCTTACCTCTACCAGTCGCCGAATACAAAACTTCTTTTCTCCAAGGTAGACAGATAATGAGTCATTAAGAAGCTTTATAGACTCATTAAGAGTATCTACTGCCTTATCCATGTCTCCTACCACAAAATGCCTATAGGCACCATACACAGCCTTAATTCGTTGTGAATGTATATCAGTAATTCGTTTGTCCCTTATATATAAATCCCTATCCCTTTTAATAAAGGAATCTCCTGTGTTCACTTTATTAACCTCATCAGATACATCGTTCCTATTAAGACCTGTCCTTTTTGCCTTAATAATTATTGCACATAAAATCCTTACATAGAAAAGTTCTGATTCTACTATATCTAATATATACTTACTTATATTATCCTTTGTACGGATTTTATTAAGAGCTTGTCCCATCTTTAAATAGTTCTTTATATCAAGATAATAATAATACTCAAGCACCGTTTGGTATGCACATATATCATTGTCTGCTATCTTCGGACAAAGACATATTAGTTCCTCCCCTATCTCACCATAAGTTAAACCATTCATAAGATGCCTAGCTGTAATTAGCTGTGCATTGTGACAAAGTATATTGCACCTGTCCGCCTTTAACAGATTATAGCAAGCCCTATCATTACATATTCGTTTTGTACTTGCTATACCGTTCATTAAGAATAATCCCAAACCAAAGCAAGTAAAGGACCAGATATACAACCACATTACCGGAGACATGGAAACAAATATAAAAATTAAAAAAACTGCAGCTGAGGACAAAAGATTGATTACACACCCTCCCATAGTATAAAGTTTTGCACCTTGACCTACGGATTTAGGATACATAATACACTTATATCCTCGTTCTCCTATTATCATTAACCTAATTCTCTTGTTTTCTCGCTTAATTATCAGTCTATGTATTTGTAGATATAAGAATCTCCAACCAGTTATAAGCCCACCAAACAAATGCCCTAGCTCATGAAGAATAAGCTGCATGATAAAGCCTAAACCTATAGATAAAATTATATGCATTAGTACCCTACCCATATATTCACTCCTGTTATCTATATATCAATCACATAGCTATAAGCTTATTTTTATATCCCCTAAGCTACCATATTAAATATTTCTGCTCCCAAAAACTTTTATTTTAATTCTGGAACCCTTGCCCCATGCTCTATACATTCACAAGAGTAAGCACCGAGTTTTACACATTCCTCTATATTATCAAATGTCTCCTCAAGTATCATTTCATTGTCATTTACCTTTTCGCAGCCTTGTCTATGTACAAGGTAATACCAGCTTTTCTTTTCAACATAATATCTTGGTTTCTTTATGATATTAGCTCCGGCTGAAGCTACCTTATTATATGTATAATTTCTATCTGATCCATATGGATAGCCCTGAAATACCACTAAGATATTTACATCCTCTATATACTCTGCCCATTCATTACTCTTACCTGCTGGAAATGAGAATGAATAGGTTATTCCCTGTCTTTGTGCTATAAGATTATGTCTGCTTGTATAATAAGCCATTACATCTTCTAGCTTATTCATAATAGGGCCTTTTCTAATTAACTCATAATCCTCATCATTAAGGAGAATACAGTCACTATTATGAACTCTGAAATCGGCATATAAAGGGCTTTTTTGAAATTCTTTATAGTCACTACTCACTACCACACCATCTATTCCTAGTAAACCATTTTTATCATATACATACACCATATCGGTAAGAGTAAAGCGGTAGATAAAATGTTCATCCTCATAGCTATAAGGCATCTTTTCTGACCATAACCGTTCAATATAGGTGTTCCCATCAGCAGCCATATACTCATCATAATAATACACATAATATCCATCCACATCACAAAGGAGTATTACCGGGATATATATATCAATCTCAGCCTGAGCCGATGGATTAGATATTATACCTAAGGAAGAATACAAGGAAGAGAAAAATGTATTAAGCACCTCTTCCTTATTAATAGAATCAGTACCATAAGAACCGGTTTTTGCCAAATAGTCAACTGCATCCGATGTAGCAGAGATTAAGCTAATTGTTATTTCTTTATTTTCATTTTCTATTGCCTTTAATTTTCCTATGGATACATCTGTCTTTATGACTGCTCCTAGAAAAAATATAAGAAACAATAGCGCAAAATGGTATATTTTCATTCTTATCACCCTACTTACTCATTATATGTTCCATTTTCTCAATCTTTAGCCATTTATCTGATAGAGATGGGTATATCTTTCTAAGCAACTTCCTTGCTATAGTCGATGATTTATTACTTACATTTACACCAAACGAATCATCTACATTAAAGATATACTTCTTTTTTCCATATAGCATATCCAGAATTTCTTCAGTGTGGTTTATATGCTCATATTCCATTATATTGCCTGTAAATACAGGAATCTTCTGGATACATCTTGGGCACCCTGGGTTTGTCCCATCGGAATATAGATTATATACATATCCGCAGATATCACATGTCATGGTTGCACATACTGTAGTTACCATGACTGTTACGGACGCTCCCTTATAGCCTATGGTTACTGGCTTGGTTCCAAGATATCCTATATCAAGATTATCAATATATCCGCTTGTTACCTCCTCTGTATGACCATCCATATATGCAGCAAGTAGCCTTACATTATTATCCTGAAGAGTTGTTCCTATAGTTATTACTATAGGTGATGTGGTAGGATTAATTACTCGTAGGCTATGTATCCACTCTCTGCAATATGGACATCCCGGATCTGAGCCATCATTATTTACGTTATAGATATGACCTTCTGTACAGGTCTTATTTCTTGGAATTACTGTCACATTAATTGTGCAGGTTTTCGTATATGTATGATTATCTATTATGTAGCTATATTCAAGAGTAATTGATTTGTCATTTTCTACAACAGAAGTACTAAAGTCAGTGCTACATATAACTGTTTTTTTTGAGCCATCTCTATATGTAGCTATAGCCGTTGTTATTAATGGATCATTAATATATACCTTCTGTTCAGAATGGGTTGAAACTAATGAATCTATTATTCCATTACAATCAATAGCATTATCTTCTTCATAACCACAAGTTGTAATCCATCTGTTTACACCTAGAGAGTGGTCAAAGCCACAGATATCAATATATTCTTCAGTTCCTATGTTACTGTTAAGACAATTAGCATGAAAAACTATACCATTGTTGTATTGATATTGCTCATAATAATTAATATCTAAAACATTGTAAAATAAATTATTTAATTGAGATTCCTTCATGGCCGCAAATTGATTGGCAGTTATATTATCTGGAAAGCCAGGGTTGTCTGTACCTCCTATTCCGCTTGCATTATATCCTGTAAACGCAAATCTCAATGTGCCATTTTCGTCTTTATAGGCTTTATAAGTTAAGCAACAAAGACTAGGAATTGTATTGTATGAAGCAGGACCACTAAATCCATCTCCATATTCATAAGTATTTCTATCAGAAAGACCAATCGTATAATATAAAGGAATTTCACAATAACCATTAAATCTATCGGTGTACATCATTTTATACATACCACTTAATATGCTACCATGTAGAATATGACCATAGAAATCATCATATTTAAAATTGTCAAATACACTTTTCGTTTGATGATACACATAGCATCCTGAAGTGTATGTGCCTCCTAGTCTACCCTGTGGGTCAGACCTTTCATATTCATATTCGACATTATAAGGAATTGTTATATCTACTCCTTCGGGGTCTCCATACATGTAAGAATTATTATAGCCACATGAGTAAGCATAATAATTCATTGGTTCAGTGCAATTTACATTGCGACTAGAACATTCCTTGCATTCATTGGTTCCTGAAAAATCTGCATAACTCATCTGCTTACTATTACTGTTGTCATCCCAATAATAATATCCCGCCGGGAAATAATGAGCACCACAGTTATTACAATTTACTTCCATTATAGTGCAGGATATATATTCTCTACATTCTCCAGCTTTATGTGCATGAATATGCGTAAAGCTCTTACTACCTATATGCTTATGTCCCCCATAACAATTCTCATCATGAATATGATTAGGATCAGCAGGACTATTAACTGCCTTTGCTAAGACACTTTCATTAGTCTCAGTATTTATGTTCCCATCATTAATTGGATCTTCTACATTAGGTCTTTCTGTTTTAACTTCTCTGTAATAGTAATCATTGGAGCCTGTGTATGCATTTTTTTGATCCTCTAGAATTTCTTCTAGTGTCTTAAACCGATATTCAGGCTCATATATTTTATATCTATGTTCTAAGGAAATGTTAAATAGACTATTACCTGTTCCCATTCTCTCCATATAATTTTCATAATCATCTAAGGTTAATAGTCCATTCTTTTTTACATCTACCACGAATTCTTCCGTCATACCCTCATACATGGACTTTATTACAGATTCGGTTCGAAGTCCAAAATAGACAGATACAGATACGAACATAATGAGTACTCCAATAAATGTATCTATAACACATTCCCACACCTTACTCATAATTAATACACCTCCCCGCCATAAATAAATCGTTTCTTTCTTCCAAGCATGGAGGTGCTAAAAAACGTTTTCTGCAAATGATACATTAATGACTTATTCTTTTTAGTTACAATTACAGTTAGATAATTTCCTTCCTGTAAATAATAGACTCCTATAGAATATATAGTATCAAGAATTTCTCTAGTATATGTAATATCAAAATAAGCTATATTACTTGCTTCATCTTCCTCATGACAAAATGGACAGCCTAGATCTGTTCCATCACTCTTCTTATGATAAACATGGCCATTTGGACAAGTGATGGCATCTAGTATATTTACTAGCTCAACAACAATGCTGGTAGTAAAGCCCTTGTATAATACCCTAACGGTCTGTACTCCCAGATTCTGAGGATTGTAGTCTTCAAGTGTATAGCCTTCTGTGGCAAACTCTCTATGCTCATCCCGAAATATTAGAATTATAGCTATTGCAGGTGTCGTTCCAAGCTGCACCATATTGGAGCCACTTGTAAGATATGCTTCAATCCCTATTATTTCTACAGAACACATAGGACAGCCCTTTGGACTATCTGATAGGTTATATATAGTTTCACATATAGGACATTTTATAGAGCTAATAGACAATACTGTTAAGGTTATCGCATCAGAAACACCCCTATAGCTAACTGTTGCCATATATGTACCCGGTGCAACAGTCGATCTATCAATTGTCCACTCATCCACTATCCTACTGCTACCATCAGCATAAAACGCAGTAACGCCAAGAGATATCGTTTCATACTGCATAACCGTAATCTCTTTAGGAGACGCAGCTATTCTTACTACCTTCTCAGCACAGACAGGGCACCTCTCCTCTGATGCTGGATATTCAGTATCACATATAGGACATTTTATAAGTCCTTCCTTTACCCATACGGTGATATCAGCAGTATATCCATTTTGTTGAACAGTAACAATCTGCAAACCAGTTCTTCTTGGATTATAATTACTTGTCCATTCTGTTACCTCTTCACTGGATCCATCATTATATATGCCCTTCACTGTTATTGGGAGCTCTTCTCCTTGGGTAACCTCCACATATATAGGGTTTACTTCTATTCCTATAATAAGCTCTCTACAATAAGGACAATCCTGATCTGTATCATCCGCATTTAGCTCATATATTTGGTTACATCTAGGACATTCCTTCAGT
>JAQVQL010000114.1 GCA_028701595.1 Herbinix sp. | reverse complement strand
ATCTAGCAAGTCCAATGCCAAGATTTACTGTTGTGGTGGTCTTGGCTACTCCACCTTTCTGGTTTGCACAAATTATTACTTTACTCATATGGTTCAATCTCCTTTTCTACTTTTCTTCTGACTTATTGATTTCTAGGTATTTTCTAAAATACTTGTTAGTTCCTTTGTTACTGAATGTCTCCGAGATCTGACTAATCTTAATCTCTGGGCATTTCGATAATTGTTTTTCCAACCATTCCATATCTTCTTTGGTTCCTTGCAATCTCGCTTTGATCATCTCTCCACCTCCAGGGTCTCTCAGTGAAATGTCTACCATATGAGTTGCACTTAACGCTGTGTGTAATATTTGCTTCATCTCCCATCTGTCATCGTATAAATTTCGTACACCACATCGCAAGAATTCGTATACAATCGCCCCATATACGAACACGAAAAAAAGGACCCTTCCTCAGATATAAATCTGAAGAAAAGTCCTCATTTTTCATTGAATTTCAATCTATAGTTTTTAAAGCTATTCGTCAGTTGACTTCATATTTCTTCATATCAACTTAGAAATTTGTTGTAGTAAGCGTTGTAGTAAACGTATTTTTTACGTTCCCCAATGCCCTGAAACCCTTGATTTTACTGCGTTCCTACTTGTCGATGCTCTTCATCGTCGGGAACAACAACACATCCCTTATAGCCGCCGAATCAGTAAGTAACATAATCAAGCGATCTATACCAATTCCTATACCACCTGTAGGAGGCATACCATATTCCAAAGCAGTCATGAAATCCTCGTCTGTCTCATTGGCTTCCTCATCACCTGCTGCCCTTAGTGCTTCCTGAGCATCGAATCTACCTCTTTGATCTATAGGATCATTAAGCTCGGAGAATGCATTTGCAAATTCACGTCTTGTAATAAAGAGTTCAAAGCGCTCCGTATAGTCTGGATTATCAGGCTTTCTGCTTGCCAAGGGTGATATCTCTACCGGATGGTCCATAATAAATGTGGGTTGAACAAGCTTCTCCTCCACATATTTCTCAAAGAATAGATTGATGATGTCGCCTCTTTTATGTCTTTTCTCAAATTCTATATTATGTTCCTTTGCTAGTGCTTTAGCGGAAGCTTCATCCTTTATCTCATTAAAATCAATGTTTGCATACTTCTTAATAGCATCAACCATTGTAAGTCTCTCAAAGGGAGCTGATAAATCAATTTCCTCACCTTGATAGGTCACAGTAGTTGTGCCAAGAACTTTTTTTGCCACCGTGCGGAATAAATCCTCTACGAGATTCATCATGCCGTAATAATCGGTATATGCCTGATATAGCTCGAGTAATGTAAATTCCGGATTATGCCTTACAGACAAGCCTTCATTACGAAATACTCTGCTAATTTCATATACGCGCTCCATACCGCCCACTATTAATCTCTTGAGATATAGCTCTAAGGAAATCCTTAAGAATATATCCTGATCCAGTGCATTATGATGAGTGCTAAATGGTCTGGCAGCGGCTCCACCGGCATTTGGTACAAGAACCGGAGTCTCTACCTCCATAAAACTATTGTCATCCAAATAGTTTCTAATCTCTCTGATTATCTGAGACCTCTTAATAAAGGTATCTCTTACCTCTGGATTAACTATCAAATCCACATACCTTTGACGGTATCTGGTGTCAGTATCCTTTAAACCATGAAACTTCTCCGGTAGTATCTGTAAGCTTTTTGAAAGAAGTACTAAACTTTTAGCCTTTATTGAAATCTCACCTGAATGAGTCTTAAACACTTCACCTTCCAAGCCAATTATATCACCGATATCATATTTCTTGAAATCCGCGTAAGGCTCTTCACCGATATCATCTCTTCTGACATAAGCCTGAATATCACCCTTTAGGTCCCTTACATTACAGAATGAAGCCTTACCCATAACGCGCTTAGTCATTATACGACCTGCTATGGATACGGTTTTTCCTTCAAATCCTTCAAAATCTTCTGTAATATCCAAGGAATGATGGGACACATCATATTTCATTATTTGAAAAGGATCTTTTCCCTTATCCTGAAGCTCGGTAAGCTTATCTCTTTTTACCTTGAGAAGCTCATGTATATCCTGTTCATTTTGTACTCTTTCGTCAGCCATGTTTCTTCCACCTCTTATCGTTTAAGCTATTCTTAGCTTTTGACTAATTTGATCTTTGAATCTCCAGAATCTTATACTGAATTACTTCACCATGAGTCTCAACATCAACAATATCACCGATTTTTTTACCAAGAAGCTCTTTACCAAGAGGAGATTCATTAGAGATTTTCCCCTTAAGACTATTAGCTTCTGTTGAGCCTACAATTTTATATGTTAATTCCTCTTTGTATCCCATATCATAGATTATAACTCTACAGCCTATATTAATTACATCTACATTAACTTCGTCCTCTAAGACAACCTCAACATTTCTCAGGATTTTATCAATCTCTTCGATTCTGGCTTCAATATCTCTTTGTTCATCCTTAGCAGCATCGTATTCAGCATTCTCTGAAAGATCCCCCTGCTCTCTTGCTTCTTTAATTATTTGTGCAATTTCTTTTCTCTTATTAACCTTTAGATCATGTAGCTCTTCTTCTAAGCTCTGCAATCCTTCATAAGTTAATATTTTCTTTGTCTCTACCATAAACACCCTTCCTCCATGTAACATATTACTATTAATTCCATATAACACATTCAAAGTATTATATATCATCGATTGTTTCTTGTCAACATTATGGATTATCCTATGAATTCTCATAATTCCCTAAATTATTCACACAATTTAGACATTATTCTACTCCAACACATCCTCTTGAAAAGTTACTTATATCTTATCTTTATAGCATATAAAATATACTAGCCTTTTATGAATATTCCACTACAATTAAAAACATAAAAAGACGAATAATCATATGATATCCGCTTATGTAGAATATGATCATTACATATATATATTACATGTATGTATTACATATCCATATATAGCTTGTAGTCTCCTGATTTAACATATGATATAAATTCATGAATACTATTTAGTGGTTTTGTAAATCCCATACCGTTATATCCATGTTCAAAACCATGAGCATCTGTTCCTGCAAGCCCAGGTAGATTATGCTTCTTTGCGTAAGCAGCAGCCTTCTTATCAAAATCTATATTTCCATTACCCACATTATATACCTCTACGGCATCTATAAAATCGGGAAAAAGACGTATCTCTTTGATATAAGCTCTCCTTCTAAAGGGATGGGCATGAACCACATAGCCACCAGCCTCATGGATATAATAGTATTGCTCTTCCACCTGCCAATTAATCATCTCAGGATGATTTTTCATCCATTCATGATCAAGTCCATATATTAAAAACTCAGTGCCTTTATAATTAGCTTCCCAGCCGAAGAATACAGACAAGCCTATCTTGTCTCCTTCCTCTTTGGCATTTTCATAACCCTTACAGAATAAATCTACTCGCTTATCCCAAGGTAAATCTCTTGGAATGGCAGTATTACCATTAAAAAAATGATCCGTTACGATTATACCGGTATACCCGTTCTCTTTGTATATTCTTACTTGCTCTGCTCCGGTTCTGATTGAACACGCACTTGCTTCACTGGTATGCAGATGGGTTTCGTATAGATATAAGCCCACTCTAACACCTAGCCTTTCCATCCTGGCTTATTAAAAAGTCAATCTATAATAAATAGTCTCTCTATCACTTCTAAGTATTGCTCCCATTATACATGATTTTTCTTTATTATCAAATACTTTATTATAATGCAAGCTATATTATAATCTAAAAACAGTATTTATGCTACCCTTTAATTAAAAAGTAAAGTATAGGCGCGAACAGCGCGAACGTATGATTGTAAAATTACTAGAAATATACCAAGTCTTGTGTTATAATCATTTAGAATAATCTACATATAGAATATCTGTAAAAGGGGAATATGAGATATGGAACAATATAGTGGTAGTCAAATAGTCGTTTTAGAGGGACTCGAGGCGGTTCGCAGACGTCCTGGAATGTATATAGGAACCACAGGACCAAGAGGGCTTCATCACCTTATCTGGGAGATAATAGACAATGGAATTGACGAGCATCTGGCTGGATATTGTAATCAGATAGATGTTACGATTCGAAAGGATGGCGGCATAGAGATAATTGATAATGGCCGAGGAGTACCAGTAGATATCCATCCCATAAAAAAAGTACCTACTACCCGTGTTGTCTATACCACGCTTCACGCTGGTGGCAAATTTGGTAGCAACGTATATAAGGTATCCGGAGGTCTTCATGGTGTAGGTGCATCTGTTGTTAATGCCCTTTCAAGTCGTATGCTAGTAGAAATAAAAAGAGATGGTAAAATATACCGGGATGAGTACATTAATGGTGGCAATCCCATAACAGAATTAGAAAAAGGTCTACTTCCCGTAGTAGGTAAATGTAATAAGTCTGATACAGGTACGAAGGTAATATTCTACCCTGATAATACAATCTTTGAATCAGTAGAATTTAAAGCCGATGTTATTACTAAAAAGCTAAAGGAAATAGCATTTCTAAATAAAAATCTATTACTTAATTTTAAAGATGAAAATACCGGTGTATCAAAAAGCTATGTTGAGGAATTCGGTATCAAAAGCTTTGTCTCCTATCTTACAAGGGAAATGAATACAATACATGATGAGGTCATATATCTTGAGGGTAGTAGCGGTGATATTGAAGTAGAAATTGCATTTCAATACACCGATAATTTTGTTGAGCAGATTAACTCATATTGTAACTGTATAAATGTTGTAGACGGAGGAACCTTGGTTACCGGATTTAAAACAGGCTTAACCCGAGTCATGAACCAATATGCAAGAGAGCTGGGTATATTAAAGGATAAGGATGAGAACTTCGATGGCAAGGATATCCGTAACGGTATCGTTGGTATAGTGTCAATCAAGCATCCCGATCCACAGTTTGAAGGGCAGACAAAGACAAAACTCGGCAATACAGACGCCAAAACCGCCGTGGAGGATATATTCTCACAGGAAGCACAGCGTTGGTTTGATAAGAATGTAGAAGTATTAAGGTCAATTATTGATAACTCAATGAAATCCTTTAATGCTAGAAAAGCAAGTGATAAAGCAAGGTCTGCTGTATTAAAGCAGCTTATTGATGTAGATACCAGAAGCAAGCTTGCCTCCTGCTCCTCTAAAAAGTCCGCAGAATGCGAGCTATATATAGTAGAGGGTGATTCCGCTGGCGGAACCGTAAAGACTGCAAGAAATCGTCGTGTCCAGGCGGTTCTACCCTTAAGAGGTAAAATCCTGAATGTGGAGAAGGCCTCTCTAGAAAAGATATTAGTTAATAATGAAATCAAATCCATGATAGCCACATTTGGATGCGGAATAGGTGAGGAATTTGATATATCAAAATTAAATTACGATAAAATTATTATACTTACAGATGCAGATGTGGACGGTGCCCATATAAGCACCCTACTTCTTACATTCTTCTATCGCTTTATGCCTGAGCTTATCTCAGCGGGTAAGATATATAGGGGTTTACCTCCTTTATATAGAGTCGAATATGAAACAACAAAGAAATCCAAGAAATCAAAGGAATCCATGTATCTTTATGATGACTTTGAACTTGATAAATTTAGAAGGAATAATGATTACAAGATTTTAAATACTCAAAGATATAAAGGTCTTGGTGAAATGGATGCCCATCAGCTATGGGAAACCACTCTAGATCCTGCTTCCAGGACATTAGCTCAGATAACAATCAGTGACAACATAGAAGCTGATGAGATTACAAGTACCCTGATGGGAAATAATGTTCCTCCAAGGCGTACTTTCATATTGGATGAAGCAAGATACGCCAAGCTAGATATATAAGATCTCAATCTACTTTAATTATATTTATGCCTCCTACGGCGGCAGAATGAGAGGTAACAATGAAAGAAAATCAACACGATCAAATCATACAATTGGATTTTTCTGAAGAAATGAAGACAAGCTTCCGTGACTATGCTATGAGTGTTATTGTATCAAGAGCAATTCCAGATGTTAGGGATGGTCTGAAGCCTGTACAGAGAAGAATCTTATATTCCATGGTAGAGCTGGGACTCGACCCTGCAAAGCCCCATAGAAAAAGCGCCCGTATCGTCGGTGATACCATGGGTAAATATCATCCTCACGGCGATAGTTCTATCTACGATGCGCTGGTACATATGTCAGAGGATTATTCCCTTATGGTTCCTTTGGTAGATGGACATGGCAACTTCGGTTCAATCGATGGAGACGGTGCCGCAGCCATGCGTTATACAGAGGCAAGACTTTCTCCTGGAGCAATGGCTCTTCTTGACCATCTGGAAAAGGGGCTAATAGATTTTAATCCTAACTTTGATGGTAGTGAAAAAGAACCTGTCGTACTTCCAGCTATGGTGCCTAACCTTCTAATAAACGGAACAACAGGTATTGCAGTAGGTATGGCAACAAATATGCCACCCCATAACCCCGAGGAAGTAATTGACGGTGTAATTGCCTACATGGACAATGCGGCTATTACCATACCTGAGCTTATGAAATATATCCCCGCCCCCGATTTTCCTACAGGTGGAACGATTATCAATGCAGATGATATTCTTCAAATTTATGAAACTGGCGAAGGAAGAATAAGACTCCGTGCTAAGACAGAAATAGAAAATGGAGAATATGGCAGAAAAAACATAGTAATCACTGAGATACCTTATACGATTGCGGGAAATAAGACAAAGCTTGTCGAGAGTCTTGCAAGCCTGATAAAGGATAAAGTCTTCGAAGAAATAAATGATGTAAGGGATGAATCCTCCAAGGAAGGAATCAGAATTGTCATCGAGGTTAAGAAAGACAGAGATATCACTAATCTTCTAAACGGTCTTTATAAAAAGACTGTTATGGAGGATACCTATGCGGTTAACCTCCTTGCCATTAAGGATCAACAGCCTGTAGTATTTAGCTTAAAAGGTTTAATAAGTGAGTTCATAGACTTTCAGGTAGAAATATATACCAAGGAGTACAATTACCTACTTGATAAGGCACAGAAGCGTCTAGAGATAGTCGGAGGCTTAATCAAAGCACTCGGGGAGAGCCGGCATTTTTATGACCTCGCGCTTGATCGAGGTGGAGATCATGTCGTCTGTGGCAGTAATCGCCCAGC
>JAQVQL010000113.1 GCA_028701595.1 Herbinix sp. | reverse complement strand
CGAAGTGGTCATAACGAGCCGCACTCGAAATGCGGTTGTCCGCAAGGGCACGTGGGTTCGAATCCCACCGTCTCCGTTAAAAACATTAGCTTGTAGCGATTGGCGTATTGTCAATTCTTCAAGCCTTTTTTCTTTTTTCTAACGGCTTTTCTAACGGATTTTTAAATATTGCATTTCCGAGCTTGCGACAGCACTTTTTTGCATGGTAGGAATAACATGTTGATATATCATTTGTGTGGTCCTGGTGTCGGAGTGTCCTAGAATTTCAGATACAATTTTTGTATTAATATCATTTTCGAATGAAATTGTTGCAAATGTGTGTCTATTATGGGGAGCTCTCCATAATCGTCATAGGCTACTGACTTCGCAAATTGTAACCACTTACTTGCAATCTTAATATTACTGTTCATACAACATCATCCTTTCATCACAGTTTACTTGATTAAAAAAATAACACGGCTTATAATGATAAAAAAGTACTTGTTTTAATCGGACAAAGGTTCAAAATTAACTTTTGTAAAAATGGTAAAGAAAGGAAACTATTTTATCATTGATTATGGAAGTGTACATAGTTATTGTAATACAAAAGAGTTCCAAATATTAAATTGCCTGTTTTTTTTAGAAGTGATTGATGAGACCTTGGCAGGGTGTTATTCCTTTAACGAATTGTTGAGAATTTGTCTGATCCGCTATCACAGACAGTTTCTGGACAGAACACCTGTTAATCGCATATTTAAGGATGAAGATAACTGCGTGCTGAATTTATTGGAAGGTATTCAAAGAGAGCATCACAGAAAAGGAATAGGGTACCGTGGGTATGTCAATTCAGGCAATTGCATGTCATGTTGGGTATGAAACGATGAAATTTCATCTGCAGGTTTTTAAGAGGATGGTAGGGATGATATCTATGATTCGGGAGTGACCCATCAAGGGTTTAAGTGTGAGGTGACAGAAAATTCGCACTTTGACAGGAATGTATTTATACGTTGTGGAATGGCAGCATATGAAACAAGGGATTTGCTACCAAGAAATACTAATATGAAAAGGTATGGTAATTAAGATGGATTTTTATTCAAAATGGATTACTACAAAAGAGTTTGCTGTATTGTGTCCAATTGATGTATTTAGAAAAGAACTGAAGAAAGATAAGGTTAAATTCGGACCGATAAAAAATAATCATATACACTTCCGAAAAAAAATTGTTTTCAGGGAGGGCAAGAATATTGTTCTAAATATATCAGCAGATGATTATTATAAGCTGTATATTAATGAGATGTTTGTTGCACAGGGACCGGCGCCGGCTTATGCGGATTCGTATAATTATAACCAGATAGATATTAGCTCTTTCATAAAAGAAGGAAAAAATATTTTTGCAGTACATGTATATTATCAGGGAGAATTGAATCGTGTCTGGAACAGCGGTGACAACAGGCAGGGAATGATTGCTGATATATTTGTGGACGGAAAGTATTATTGTGGAACAGATGAAACATGGGTATATCATCGAGCAGAGGAATACAGCGGAGAAATTATAGGCAGTAAGACGCAGTATACAGAGAATATTGATTTCAGAAAAAAACAGACTGGCTGGAAAGCTTTGAACTTTGATGAAAGTGTATATGAGTCGGTTGTTGTATTGGAGAAGGATGATCACTCTTATAGGGAAGAACCGGTAGAGTGTGTTCAGGTATATAACCAGTATCCTAAAGAGATTCTTCAAATCGAAAGAGGAAAGTGGTTCATTGATTTCGGAACGGAGATTGTAGGACAGTTCTATATGAAAGCTCACGGCGTAGAGGGTCAAAAAGTAAGAATTCTTTGTGGCGAAGAAGTGATGGAGAATGATCCTCTTGCAGTCAGATATCAGATGAGATGTAATTGCAATTATAACGAAACCTGTATTTTATCCGGTAAGGAAGATGAATTTGAGTTTTATGATTATAAAGGATTTCGTTATGTAAATGTAATTACAGAGAGTGATGCTGTGCTGCCGGATACCTTCTGTGCAGTGGTGCGCCACCACAGGTTTAAAGAAAAATGCAAGCTTGTATCCAATCGGCCATGGATAGAGGAGATTTGGAATTTATGTGTTAATAGCGTGAAATGGGGAGTCCAGGAAGGATATCTGGATTGTCCAACTAGAGAAAAGGGACAGTATCTGGGCGATTTTACAGTTACCGGATTGGCTCATTTATATATAACCGGTGATGTAGAAATGTATCGCAAGGCACTGATAGATTTTTCTAAAACAGTAAAAGTGTGTAAGGGGCTTTTAAGTGTTGCGCCGGGCAGCCTGATGCAGGAAATTGCAGATTTTTCACTACAGTATCCGATGCAGATATATCATTATTATCAATATACAAAAGATTTAGATTTGGTAAGGCAACTTTACTGGGTTGCCTGCGGAGTACTGGAATATTTTGATGAATACGAAGGTAAGGATGGTCTGCTGCTGCATGTAGATGAGAAATGGAATCTGATAGACTGGCCAGCGAATCTGAGGGATGAATATGATCTGCCGGGAGAAGAACATGGTCGAAAGATTCCATGTCATAATGTGCTCAATGCACACTATATAGGAGCATTAAGCTATTTGTTAAGAATACAGAAGCTGCTTGGTGTTACAAAACACTGCGAAGATAAGCTTGAAAGACTTAAAAAATCATTTTTGGAAGCATTTTATGATAAAAAGAAAAAAGTGTTCTATGATACTTTGGAAAGTCAACATACGGCATTACATTCAAATGTGCTTCCGGTATTCTATGAATTTGCACCGGAGGAATCACTAGAAACTATTAAAAAAATGATTATGGAGAAGGGTTTGATGTGTGGGACTCAATTTTCATATTTTGTATTGAAAGCGCTTGGGAAAATAGGTGCTTACGAAGAAGAACTCACACTTTTGACCAATGAGACGATTCATTCATGGGTGAACATGCTTAGAGAAGGTGCAACTACCTGTTTTGAGGCATGGGGAAAAGAGCAGAAGCAAAATACCAGTCTTTGCCATCCGTGGTCCAGCGCACCAATCATTGTATTGATAGAAGATATATTAAAAATAAATCCGTCTGAATTTAAAAAAAATACAGGAGAAGAAACGATTTTGTATTTAGAAAAATTAAGTAGTATAAAATGAAGAAAAGTGTGTGGTCAGGATATTTTTTAGAATATGGTCCTGAGAAGTCTGTTGAACTATTTGAAAAAGCAGGGTACCATTTTTTGTGAACTGTCTTTTGAACATGCAGATACATTGATGGAAAGAGATGCAGATATTGTAGAAACAGGCAAGAAGTTTGGACAGTTTGCTGCACAGCATGGAATTAGATTTTCACAAGGACATATCCCTATGTGTTTGAAAATTTGCCAGAACCGGGATTATCTTACGATCCTGAGAAAATACTGGAGAGAGAACAGTACTGGAAGAAGTGTTTTAATACAATTAAGAATGGCTATAACGATAATTGACTGTAGGAAGATGATAAGAGGTGAAAAAATTTCTAATAGGGCATAAAAGGGATTGGTAGGAATCATTAAATGGTTCCTGCTTTTTTTAAGGATAAATTGTCAAGGCCAAGTTATGGTTTAAGTAAATATTTTTACACTATCTAAGGATTTTAGAGACTACTAGGTAATTTTGTGACAATAAACATAATGACACTTTTAAGACACCTCAATACTCAATTTAAAATGAGAATAAGCATTACATAAATGCATGGTCTTAAAAAGTTTGAAAATTGTAATAATTGGACCTAAATTGACTAAATTTCATCGATTTATGTCGATTTGTTGACTAAAATAATTACCATGTTTATAATAAAATTAGTACAATTATAAGCTGCAACCCAATAGAAGTGAAGTTTATATAGCTACAATAATAGAACTGAAATCTTATACAGGGAAGGATATATGAATATGAGTAAACTTAGGTCATTAACAAGTAAAATTCTTAACAATATATTCAGAAAGATACGCTTTCGTTTAATTGCATCTTTTATGGTACCAGTTGCATTTATTGTATTATTAGGTGTATTATCATTTTCAAAAGCTTCAGAGGGTATAACTTCAAGCTATGAAAAATCTACAACTCAAGCACTAAATACTACAGGTAAGTATTTAGAGTTCGGATTTGAAAGCGTTCAAGCCACATCGAATCAATATATTAATGATGATAGTATCAAAAAATATTTTTCTGGATTTTATGAAACAAGTCCGATTGAGAAGAATGCTAAGCTAACCGAAATCAAAAATAGCCTTTCTACAAAACAAACTGTGGATAAGTTTATTAGTGATATATATATTATATCTGATATTAGTAATCCAATATCTACTAATAATAAAGTACCTGAAGATATCTATCAGGGCTTTTTAGCCAGTGATTTTGGTATCAATATAATGGAAAGTGAATTAAGTAATAACTGGACTGGCAGTGATGAGTATTTTGATAATGTATTGGATTTTGGATCAGAACATTATGCTATGCGACTCACACGAAAGATAAGGAAAACAAATGCTGTCTTAGTTATAGATGTAAGTTTAGAGGCTGTAGAAAACGTTCTAAGAGATCTTGATTTTGACGAAACTGGATTAGTTGGATTTATAACTGCAGACGGAAAAGAGATAATTGCAGAGAGTGTTTCGGGTGAAGTGGAAGTAAATATTGCTAATGAACCGCTGTTTTCAGAAAGTGGATTCTATCTAGAAGCAATTAACGGTGAAGCTCAAGAAGGATTACAGCTGGTAGAATATAATCAAGAAGAATATGTATTTATGTATTATCGAATCGGGGAAATAGGGGCAACTATATGTGGTTTAGTTCCAAGAGCTACGATAATGAATCAAGCAGAGAGTATAAAAAATCTAACTGTTATTGTTGCATTGATATCTATAATAGTAGCTATAGGTATAGCTATAATCATATCAGCAGGAATAGATAAATCAATTAAGAATATAATATCAAACCTAAAGGTCGCAGCTGATGGTGACCTGACAGCAGATTTTAGAATCAAACGAAAAGATGAATTTATGATTCTTACTGAAGAGCTAAAGTATACATTTACTAATATGAAGAAATTGATTAGTCAGGTTAAGGAGCGCAGTGGAGAGGTATCTAATTCGTCAACAGATGTAATTAATATTGCTAAGGGATTCTTATCAACATCAGAAGAAATATCATTTGCTATAAATGAAATAGAAGCAGGTATAATGCAACAAGCTAAAGATGCAGAGCAATGCTTAAGGCAAATGGATAATTTATCAGATAAGATGCTATTAGTTTCTGAAAGTACCAAGAACATTGAAAACATCGCTGACAATACAAAAGAAAGCGTTAGAGAAGGGACAGTAACTACCGATGATCTTATTGAGCAGACAGAAGAAACAACTAGAGTTACTTCAGAAATCATCAAAGAGATACAGAATTTGGGCCAGAAATCTTCGTCTATAAGTAAAGTTATCAATGTTATTAATGATATAGCTGACCAGACGAATTTATTATCATTGAATGCTTCTATTGAGGCGGCAAGAGCAGGTGAAGCAGGTAAAGGCTTTGCAGTTGTGGCTAGTGAAATTCGTAAATTAGCTGATGAATCTAAGGATTCAGTAAATAATATAAAATCAATTATCGATGGTATTCAGACAGATACTCTGAATGTTGTTAATATTGCCAGAGAGACAGAAGACATTATACGGAAACAAGAATTCGCTGTTAAAAATACAGCAAAGTCATTTGAAAATATAAATGGTAATGTAGAAGAATTTGTTGCTTTCCTTAATGAAATTGTTGGCTATATTAACAATATTGAAGAAGCAAGGGTTGGTACCTTAGGTGCAATTGAAAGTATTTCTGCTGTATTAGAAGAAGTAGCAGCATCTTCTAACACAGTAAATTATTCGGCAACCGGGCAACTTAAGGCAGTTGAAGTTTTAAATAAAACAGCAGAAAACCTAAGTGGTAATGCAGATGTACTTACAGAGGCCGTAGAAAAATTCAAGATTTAGCGCGTACATATATGTTTACAAATTATATATTATCATATATACTAAAATTGATAATATATAACAAATAAATGTAGAGTTGGGAGGATTTATTATGGCTTTTTGCTCAAATTGTGGGAAACAGCTGGATGAGAACACCAATGTTTGCACCTCATGCAATGCGCAGGCAGAACAAAGTGCTACAACAGAGAATAATCAAGGTACGACTTCACAGCCAAATGTATTTGAAAAGTTGAATAACACATCTGACACCACGGCGGAATATGATGCTAAGGATATAGCAGACAACAAGGTAATGGCACTCCTCTCATATATAGGTATATTGGTACTTATTCCAATGTTTGCTGCACCAAATTCCAAATATGCCCGTTATCATGTAAGGCAAGGCTTTAATCTATTTTTGGCATACATAGGACTATTTATTATTAATTTCTTATCACGCTTCATTAAAACAACCAAATATGTATGGGGAATTCCTTATCAGACCACCCCGGGAATAATTGTGTTTATTGTCTGGCTATTAGGTATACCACTATTTGTTTTATCAATTCTTGGTATTATTAATGCATATCAAGGAAAAGCAAAAGAACTACCTATAATAGGCAAATTCAAGATATTAAAATAAAGCCATCATTATTTAGAGTTATTGTCCATAAGTGTTATTATACATATATAATATTAATATTTAGTGAGAGCTTTATCTAATATAATGGTAAAGCTCTTTGCTTATATTTACATGAAATAGAATACTATAAATATAAATGGAAAAAATATTCTTGTAATGCTAATTAAATGAAACCCTGGTACATTTTTCATCGTCTAATATTAGACAAGGAAAATTAATAAATTTATCGCCCAAAGGAGATGTGTCCTATGATAAGAAAAATTATGTCATTACTGCTTTGCTTGGCAATGTTTACAGGCTCGGCTTCTTCTAGCCTGATAGCAAAGTCCAAGACAAATGAGACTGAGGCTGTACCCGTTATGGCAGAAGATATCGTTAAGAAGGAACCATTAGTTATGGCCAGCAATGAGCCGACAGAGAAAGCTTTAGAGGCTGCAATTAGAGCCGTTAAAGCAAAAATTAAAATACCAAAGGGCTTTTCAGAATTCAACTATAGCTATTATGGCACGAATTCTTATTCGGGTGTTTTTTGGAATTTAAATTGGAGAACACCAGACAACAGCTATATTGATGTAAGCTTAGACCAGAA
>JAQVQL010000112.1 GCA_028701595.1 Herbinix sp. | reverse complement strand
TTGTTCATCTCATCGACAAGATCTTGTGAGATTCCTCCCAGTATTTTCTTGTTCTCTCTATCATACCGGGCTACTGGCTTTGAATCCTCATCTAAATTAACATCACCAGCAAAGGTTAGAACTATAGGCTCCTCAGGTAAAGAATCTTCGACCTTTTCTATATCGTCACCTGGTGAGCCGACATTTTCGTTAGTATCTTCCTGCATATGGTCAGATGAATCCCTTATAACATCTTCTGTATCATCCCCTATAACATCCTCTGAGGCGTTATTATCAGCGGATGTATTATTGTCCGAAGGAGCGTTGGAAGAATTGCTCTCGGGATTTCTATTAATTATATTTGTATCTATATAGGTTATTGCTATAAGTACAATTAATACCGAAGTCATAACCAATATAACAGAGGTAAGTACTTTGTTCAGATTGTTCTTTTTTCTACGCATATATCCTCCAGACAAAAAACCCTCTTACCATGTTACTATGTATCAAAGGGTAAGAGGATTATAATTTTATTTTTAGATTAGCTTATTATTTCTTTGAAAACTTATCCTTTATCTTGCCAAAGAAGCGCTTCTTAGCACCTTTAGTCTCCAGATTACTTCTTAAGCCCTTAACATCAGTAATATAGATGCCACTGATAACAGCCTTTACCTCTTTCTTTATTGGAATGAGATCAAATATCTTAGCATCACACATCAAGGACATAACCTTTGGACCGATCTTTGCCTTTACTATAGGAACCTTGGAACGACGGAGATACTTAGGTGTTTGCTCAAGAACCATCTTTGGAAGATTGGCCTCCGATAGTTTCATTTTCTTTTTATCGATTACGAGAATAGAAAATGTCTGGGCGATAGCCTTCATCTGCTCTTCAGAATCAGCCTGCTTTTTTTGCAGCTTCTTGCCTACAAAATATAGGACTATGAATATGGCAACTATAACAACTGCTACTATGAGTAATACGGTTAAGAAATCCATTTACTATGTTCCTCCTGATTTTGTATTTATTTAAATTAAGCTTATAGTTTTGAATTATTCCCCATAAAGGGTTTTCTTTTTGTTAGGCAACGATTATTGTATCACTATGGCGTGTATTTGTCCAACATTTCTTTAATAATATCCTGAACATATGAGCCGAGTCTTTTCCTTTGCTCTCTATCAAGCTGGTTAGGATATATCGGTTTACCAAATTCTATTACCACCTTGGTTGACCTAACAGAAGGAGCATGGTTTTCAAAAATATCATCCGTATTGGTAAGGGCTACAGGAATGATTGCACAGCCTGTTTTCTCGGCAACCTTAAAGCTGCCTTCCTTAAAGGGTAGCATTTCCTTATCGTGATTACGAGTGCCCTCAGGCGATATAAATATGGAATATCCAGCTTTAACCTGCTCAATAGCCTGAAGTATTGTCTTCATGCCTTCTCTTATATCATTTCTATCGAGGAAAAGACACTGCAAAAAGTGCATCCATGTTCTAAGGATGGGAATTCGACCAATCTCTTTCTTTGCCATAAAGCCTGTCAATGTTGGTAGGCTTACATAAGCTATCGGTATGTCAAAATAGCTTCTATGGTTAGATATGTATAAGATGGGTTCATCCGAGGGGATGTTCTCCCGCCCGACCACTGTTCGCTTTACACCAGCAAGAAATAGTACAACATGAAAGGCCATGACTACGATTTTTTGTGAGCTTGCTACCTGTGCATGATGACTAAACTTCCCGATTATTAATTCTATTAAAAACAAGGGGATACTAATAATAAAAAACACTATTAAAAACAAAAGAATTAATATTAGCCTCATATCTTTCCTCCATAAAGAGAAACTTTTGTATATTAAGTACTTATATCTGGCCTGCATCAGGATTATCAGGAGGAGGTACACTCTCTGTTGAATCTAAATCCTCACCCTCATTACCATTCGCATCATCACTTGTATCTATATTATCAAGCTCATTCTCTGAATCCTCATTCTCTGAATCCTCATTCTCTGGGTCCGCATTATTCGGGTCGCTATTCTCTGAGTCCACATTCTCTGAGTCGCCATCCTCAATGTCGCCATCCTCAATGCCGCCATCCTCAATGTCGCCATCCTCAATGTCGCCTTCCTCAATGTCGCCATCCTCAATGCCGTCATCCTCTAAATCCTCACCCTCAAGGTCCTCATCTTCAAGACCGTCATTAACTAGATCGTCGGTAGGAACTTGTTCTTCCAATTCCTCCTCAGGAATAGGAGTAGGAGTTATAGGAGGCTTATAATTAATTAAGTCCGCATACTCTGACTCGTAATCAAAGCCCTCGCTTTGCTCGTACTTGTAGTAATCATCTAAGGTTATATTGTTGACATACAGATAATTGGCTAAATCCTCACCCACAAATCTTATATGCCAAGGCTCATAAGCATATCCAGTGGAAGCATATTGATTCTTAGGATATCGTATAATAAAACCAAATTTGTGAGCGTTATCGGCAAGCCATATCCCCTCGTCACATTTTGCAAAGTTGGTTATAAGTTTGTAACGAACAGACTTTGATGATACATCCATGGATAATCCTGTTTGATGCTCACTGGTTCCCGGAGCCGCAGAATATTTAAGTGTATGATTTTTACCTCTATGAACTATATTGTTGAGAAAAATCTCTTTCTGACGACTATAGGATCTATAGCCAGATATTCCATAAAGTGTAATATCGTCCTCTAAAGCGGCCGTAAATAGCTTCTCTATGGCTACGGCGGCTTCTACGCGCATAAGTTTTCTTTCATCGTTACCTGAGATATCAAAGGATATATTGGTGACCACCAGGTTTTCAGGTACATAATCCTTTGGTAAACAGTATTCCTTATTTACATATACAGTAATACTACTAGGGTCTAAGTCCATTTCAGTAGCAGGGGTCCATGGAACTTTAGTGGGTTCATTATTTGGCATATGATCCTCTTTATTATCTTTATTATTATCATATTCATATGTAGGAGGAATATATGTATAATTGCTTGAACTATCTAAAGGCATTGTTATAGCGCCAGGTGATACCGTAGAGGCTGTAGCTATGCCTTTGCCTGTATGTATAGGAATATCTTTATCAGGTAAATCCTTACGGAAAAACAAGTATCCAGCTAAAATAAGCATAAGTAGAATACATGTTGATATTATAATTGGTATTTTAGTTTTTTCCACAAGGCTACCCCCTTTCAAAGGCTCAGCTTTGCTGACCCGTGAATAGTATAGCATAAAAAACATTAGATATAAAATAAAAGATTTTGGTATTTTATAGGTTGTTATTATAAGAATTTAACAGTCTTGTCTTCAATTCATATAACTTATTAGATAAATCCACATAAACATTATGGGGATTGGCAAGTCTTCTTGATTCATCCCATAGAGTATTTTGCTCCTTGGTACAGTATTCGCGTATTTCCATAACCGAAGGGGAATTATATACGCATTTACCCTTAAGGAATATAGGCACAAGCAATTCTCTTAATACATAAGAATCAGGCTTAAGATAGGTTTTCTTCCAGGTAGCAATAGGGTCAAACAGTAAGAGCGGCTTATCAGATGTAAGATGCTCGTCCTCTAAGGCTATTAGGTCTGCCTTGATTTTTCCACTATCCTTCTCATATACTCTATATATTTTTTTGTTTCCGGGATTGGTCATCTTCCATGGATTTTCTGATATCTTCATACGAGGAATTATCTCTCCGTCTTTTTCAATAGCAGACAGCTTATAGACTCCGCCAAAGGAAGGGCAGTCCTTTGAGGTGATAAGCTTAGTGCCTACCCCCCAAGAATCAATTCTTGCATCCTGTGAATTCAAGGAATCAATAATATATTCATCTAAATCACTGGAGGCGGTTATAGTTGCTTCAGTAAAGCCCGCATCATCAAGCATCTTCCTTGCCTTCTTTGATAGGTAAGCCAAGTCACCACTATCTAGACGGACACCGTATTTCTCGGGCATACTTCCTCCATCACGTAACTCTTCAAATACCTTTATTGCATTTGGCATACCAGTGCGAAGAGTATCGTAGGTATCCACAAGTAAGGTGGTATTTAAGGGATAAAGCTCTGCATATTTACGAAATGCAGAAAGCTCACTCTCGAAGCTCATAATCCAGCTATGGGCATGGGTACCAAGGGCAGGTAAATCATAAAGCTTAGCAGATAAGACATTACTCGTTCCTATACAGCCGCCGATTACAGCCGCTCTTGCTCCTAAGGTTCCGGCATCGGGCCCTTGAGCTCTTCTTAAGCCAAATTCCATAACAGGAGCTCCGTTTGCAGCATATACCACACGGGAGGCCTTGGTGGCGATAAGGCTTTGATGATTAATAAAATTAAGTATAGCAGTCTCAACTAATTGGGCTTCCATAATGGGGGCAATAACCTTAATTAAAGGCTCCATAGGAAATACAACGGTGCCTTCTGGGATAGCATAGATGTCTCCAGAAAAATGAAAATCTCTCAAATATGAAAGAAAGCCCTCTTCAAATATTTTTAATGAACGCAGATATTCTATATCATCCTCTTCGAACCTAAGATTCTTAATATAATCTATGACTTGCTCTAGTCCAGCGCATATAGCATAGCCACTAGAACAGGGGTTGTCCCTATAAAACATATCGAATATAACGATATCATTATTCTTATTATTATAGTAGCCCTGCATCATGGTTAGCTCATAGAAATCTGTAAGTAGTGTTAAGTTTTGTTTGCTCATAATAATAACCGTGCCTTTCTTTGCGATAGTGTGAAAGATTCATCTTTCACACTATCACCATCGTTAATTTTATTTATATATTGTTCCACTTTTAAGTAATTGTAACACATTGAATTAAATAAGAACATAAATGTTTTAAGACTTATAAATAATCTAGCATTTACGATTGTAGTATATTCAATAATAAATGAAAGATATCGAATTTGGTAAAATTTGTTTGAAAATTTTCCAATTACGACATGATATTATAGTTTAGGCTGTGTTAAAATGACAAAAAGTGTAAACGAATAAACATACACCATAATGAATAAGAAATATTGCATCGGTCTGCATACGGAGAAGATAAAGATGTTTAGAAAATACTATTGCATTAAGCAGCATGATATAACTGACTGTGGTGCAGCCTGTCTAGCTACCATATCAAAGCAGTATGGCTTTAGCACCTCCATAACTAGAATTAGAGAAGTTGCAGGGACAGATAAGCAGGGAACCAATGCATATGGAGTAATTAAGGCGGCTGAAAAGCTTGGATTTTCAGCGAAGGGTGTAAAGGGGGATAAGGAAGCTTTCTTTTCAGAATTTCCTCTCCCCTGCATAGCTCATGTAATTGTAGATGGTGGATTACTACATTATGTTGTTATACATAAAATCACAAAACAGCGGATCATAATAGCTGACCCTGGTAAAGGTATAGTGAAGCTCACACCGGAGGAATTCTTTGGAGAAAATGCCGATGAGGGAAAGCCACCGAAGTACCAATGGTCTGGTGTGCTGATTCTGATGGTACCTGATACTACCTTTGAAAAGGGAGACGAGACAAAAGGGCTATTCCAGAGATTTTTTCATCTGCTAAAGCCTCAAAAACGTTTAATAGTAAATATATTTGTAGCTTCAATGATACTAACTATATTTGGAATACTGGGTTCTTTCTATTTCAAGGTATTAATAGATGATATTCTACCGGCGGGATTAATTAAGACACTACATATATTATCCCTAGGAATTATACTATTAAATCTTTTTAAGGTTTTACTATCAGCTATTAGATCCCATCTGCTTTTGTACTTAAGTCAGAAGTTAGATATAGCCCTATTGCTTGGCTATTATAATCATATTCTAAAATTACCTATGAATTTCTTTGGAACAAGAAAAGTCGGAGAAATTATATCAAGGTTTAACGATGCTTCTAAGGTAAGAGATGCAATATCCGGAGCAACTCTTACTATTATGATAGATACACTTATGGCTGTAGCTGGAGGAATAATTCTCTACATACAGAACGGATATATGTTCGCAGTTACCTTAGTCGTGGTGGTCTTGTATTTTATTATAGTTTTTAGTTTTAACAGCTGGTATAAGAAGTTAAATCAGGTTCAGATGGAGAACAATGCACAGCTTACCTCTTACATGGTTGAATCTTTAAATGGCATACAGACAGTAAAGGCTTATAATGCGGAGCGAAAGGTTAACCTAGAGACTGAGACAAAGTTTATACGCTTACTTAGAAGCGTATTCAAATTAAGCTGGGTAAGTAATCTACAGAGCTCACTGGTTGGTTTTATCGAGCTTACCGGTGGAATCGTAATCCTTTGGGTTGGAGCTTATAATGTGATAAAGGGCAATCTGACAATAGGACAGCTAATTACATTTAACTCTTTATTGGCATATTTTCTTGATCCTGTAAAAAATCTGATAAATCTCCAGCCTCAAATGCAGACGGCGATAGTAGCTGCAGACCGACTAGGTGAAATACTTGACCTTGAGCCTGAAAGGACAACAGCTGAAGATAAGAAGCTTAATCCTGACACGTTACAGGGAGACATATTATATAGGAACATAACTTTTCGCTATGGAACAAGACGGCCTGTACTTGAGCATATAACAATGAATATAAAGCATGGTCAAAAGGTTGCTCTGGTAGGGGAGAGTGGTTCGGGTAAGACTACATTAGTTAAGCTTCTTTTAAACCTTTATAGTCCCGAAGAAGGGGAAATTCTAATCAATGGCAACAATATCAAGGATATTAACCTAGAAAGCCTCAGAGAGAAGATAGCATATATACCTCAGGAGACATTCCTATTTAGCGGAAGTATCATGGACAACCTAACCTTAGGACTTGATGATGTAACTACAGAAGATGTAATAGAAGCTTCAAAGAAAGCAAGTGCTCATGACTTTATTAATGAGATGCCTCTTAGATATGAAACCAGACTAGAGGAAAACGGCTCGAACCTATCAGGAGGACAGAGACAAAGACTAGCAATAACAAGGGCGATACTTAAGAAGCCAGATGTTCTTATATTAGATGAGGCGACAAGTAACCTAGATTCAATAACAGAAAGAGCAATTCAGGAGACGATTGATGAATATGTAAAGGATATGACAACTATTATTATTGCTCATAGATTAAGTACGATTAAGAGATGTGACATGATATATGTGATGGAGAAAGGAAGGATTATAGAGGCAGGAAATCATGAACAGCTGCTTGGGTTTGATGGGATGTATGCGAAGCTGTGGGGGCAGCAGGTGTAGTGGTTATTACTAAATGTGATGGGGAAATTGTAC
>JAQVQL010000111.1:5251-7310 GCA_028701595.1 Herbinix sp. | reverse complement strand
GGTCAATTGAAAAAGTGAATTCCAGTTTGAAAGACTAAATTCTAGAAAGAACTTGGTGAGTAAAAGACTTTTAATAAACACTACTATCTTTAGGTGATTTTTGGTATAATATCTACTGTAAACAGGCTTTGAATACAGATTTTGGGCGAGTTTAAACAGGAGTGAAAATTTCACTGTTTTTTTGTAAACGTAAATTCCACCCCATATAAAGCTATATTTATCCGCCTAAAACATGCCTCTTCGTCTGTTTATTGGTTACTTTTTAAGTAGCTTAGGTAACAGGATGATATCCTCAGGAGGGATATAATTACATCCTAAAAACCCAAGTAAATCACTACCATGAAGGAAGCTGAAGACGGAGTATGGAGATTTGTCATTCAGCTTTTTTCTTGCATATGAGTTGATGTGATTCATCATTAGGTTGATATCTGCTTGAGTATAATTATCAAAGCTAGTGCCTTTAGGAACAATTCTTCGAATAAATTCATGATTGTTCTCAGCAGCACCTTTCTGATATGGCGCCGAAGGATCGCAATAGAAGATATATGTCCTACGATTTCCTTCATTATCAAACTCAATTGCAGACGGGTTTGAGAATTCGCTTCCGTTATCGCAGAGTATAACAGGAAATAGTTTGCGAAAGGTATCCGGCCCTAGTTCTATGTAAAATCGGTCAAACACGTCAATAACTGACTGGGAGGTATTAGCTTCTCTAAGAAAAGCAAGCATGAGAATGGAGTCAGTAAAGTGTATTGTAAGTAATACATTGCCCGGAGTTGGACCTACTACACTATCAAGTTCAACAATTGCAGTATCAGGGTTTTCCTTTAAGAATACAAGGAAATCGTTATAGGTACGACCAACACGGCAAGTTTTGTCTACCTTGAAACGTTTTTCACTAGATTTACGTGGCTTAAATCTTACCTTTCTGGGAAGATCAATGTTCCTTGCATTAAATAGATTGTAATCAATGTAGTTGTAAATAGTCTTTTCACTGTACATAATGGAGTCAAGGTTGTTTAAATAGATATGGTGTATGGACTGTCCTTTTAAAATCAGAGGACTGACAATACTATCAAGCCTGGCAATTTCATTTTCATCAATTGAAATACCTTTATGAGATTCTGAGAATGTAAGGCGATATTCCTTTTCAGCCGTATGTGCAGAATAGGTGTATTTTCTAAGTTTACATTTGTTCCAGTCAGTGCATCCATTACAAACATATGGTGGCTTTGATAACTTGGGACATGGAGCAGGCAGGAAGTCAGGGCAGACATCGTTGCAATGCCGGCAATAGCGACAGTATTTTTTACTGCAATCGGATCTTTCACAAATGAATTTCTTCTGACAGGATAAATGATGTGCACAGCTGTTGAAGGGTCGTCCAAAAGAGCCATATTTTATACAAGAAATATGTTTCCTTACCTCTTTTGAAATAGTAGAGATGTCTTTATTAATAAGTAAACCAATAGAAGTAAAAGTAAGATGTCGATCAATAGATTTTTCAATAGTAATACGATCACTCAGGGTTAAATGCTTGTTATTAGCCATAGTAAAAGCCTCCTTAATAAATGAGGCATGCGACGGATAATAAAAGTATGAATATTTGTAAGGGTAAAGTCAAGATAAAGATTTGTAAGAGTTAATTCGAGATACAACTAGAATTTACATTTTCAAATAACAAGACATTTTACGCCGGTAAAAAAACATCTTGAAATAATAAACATTATATGATAGAATAGGCGTAGTGTTTTTCAGTGGAATGGAGGATTAACGTGGAAATTTTAAAAACTATAGTTCAAATAATATATATTGGTATTTGCGTGGTGTTAGTATTTATCGTATTAAAGCAGGAAGGCAAATCTTCCGGACTGTCCGGAGCATTGACCGGTGCTTCCGAATCTTACTGGAGTAAGAATAAAGGACGTTCTGCTGAAGGTATGATTGTAAGATCAACTAAGGTACTTGCTACATTATTTATAGTACTCTCAGTGGTACTTAATCTTAATTGGTAAATAAACTAAAGTTAAAACACTCTGGATACCAGAGTGTTTTTTAT
>JAQVQL010000111.1:0-5151 GCA_028701595.1 Herbinix sp. | reverse complement strand
ATTATTTGAAAAACTAATTTTAGGAGTATATATGAAAGAAGAAAACAAAATGGAAGAAAGAAATAAAATGCTACAGGACTTTTTTAGTAGTAGTGAATATAAACCCATGAGGTTTAGAGACATAGTTGCCATATTACAGGTACCTAAGTACCAGAAGAATGAGTTAAAGGAAGTATTAGATTCCCTGATATCTCAGGGCGCAATTATTTTAGATGACAAGGGCAGATATAGGACACCAGGTGATAGTGTTAAGACAGGGATGTTTTCGGGAACTCAGAAGGGATTTGGCTTCGTAATAATTGAGGGTGAATCCGATGATATCTTCATACCAGAGAACGCCACCAAGGGAGCTATGCATGGCGACAAGGTCACTATAATGATTAGTAGAGGGAAGACCGGCAAAAGACAGGAAGGCATGGTTGTTCAGATACTCGAGCGAGGAATGAAGGAGGTTGTCGGTACATTTCAAAGAGGTAAAAGCTTTGGCTTTGTGGTTCCCGACAATCAGAAATTTGTTCGTGATATCTTTATTCCCAAGGAACATACCAAGGGAGCTGTAACAGGACATAAGGTCGTGGTTACTATCACAGGCTATGGTGATGAGGAACATAGTCCTGAGGGTAGAGTTACGGAAATTCTTGGCCATAGCAATGATCCTGGGGTAGATATAATGTCAGTAGTTAAGGCATATGACCTGCCCGTAGAATTTCCAAAGGACGTATTTCGAGTACTGGACTTTATCCCTGACGAGATAGATCAGGCTGAATGTAAGAATAGAATGGATATAAGAGAGCTTCAGACCGTAACCATAGATGGCGCGGATGCCAAGGATCTGGATGATGCAATATCCCTGACTAAGGAAGGTGATATATATCATCTGGGAGTGCACATAGCGGATGTTACTCACTATGTTAAGGAGGGGGCAGCCCTCGATACAGAGGCACTAAAGAGAGGAACCAGTGTATATTTGGTGGACAGAGTCATACCCATGCTTCCTCATAAGCTATCCAACGGAATATGCTCTCTAAATCCTGATGTGGACCGTCTGGCACTTAGCTGCTTTATGGATATTGATACTAAAGGAAATGTCATCGGACATAAGATTGCAGAGACTGTTATACGCTCCAATAGACGTATGACATATACCGATGTGTCTAAGATTATTGAGGAGCAGGACTCAGAGCTTATTAAAGAATATAAAGAGCTAGTTCCAATGTTCATGCTTATGCTTGAGCTGTCTGAAGTTCTAAAGGGGAGAAGACATAAGAGGGGAGCTATTAATTTTGATTTTCCTGAGAGCAAGATAATAGTTGACCATAATGGCAAACCTATAGAGATTAGAGCTTATGAGAGAAATAAAGCCACAAAAATTATTGAGGAGTTTATGCTTATAGCCAATGAAACCGTGGCTGAGGACTTCTTCTGGCAGGAGCTTCCCTTCCTATATCGTACCCACGATAATCCCGACGAGGAGAAGATTAGAGCACTTGCTATATTCATTAATAACTTTGGATATACAATTAAGGTTGGAAGTGAGGATATACACCCGAAGGAGCTTCAAAAGCTACTTAATAAAATTGAGGATACACCGGAGGAAGCACTTATCAGCCGCCTAACACTTCGCTCAATGAAGCAGGCAAAATACACAGTAGCGAACACAGGACATTTTGGCTTGTCAGCTAAGTACTATACTCATTTTACATCGCCTATACGTCGTTATCCTGACCTTCAGATTCATAGAATTATTAAGGAGAATATCAAAGGAAAGCTTAATGAGGATAGGAAAGGTCATTATGATAAAATCCTCTTTGAGGTGGCCAATCATTCAAGCAAGACGGAGCGCAGAGCCGATGAGGCCGAGCGAGAAGTTGAAAAGATGAAGAAGGTTGAATATATGATGGATCATATAGGCGAAACCTTTGAGGGTGTAATATCAGGTATAACCAATTGGGGTATATTTGTAGAGCTTCCTAATACTGTTGAAGGAATGATTAGGGTAAGCGATATGAATGATGACTATTATATCTACGACGAAGAGCGCTACCAGATGGTAGGTGAGCATACCAAGAAGACATATAATTTAGGTCAGACTGTTACGGTAGAGGTAATATCTGCCGATAAGCTTCTTCGTACAATAGATTTTGCATTTGTGGAGGTTGAGGATTAAGTGGGGGAAAACATAAAGCTACTTGCTAATAACAAAAAAGCATATTATGAATATTTTATAGAGGATAAATATGAAGCAGGAATTGCCCTTGCAGGTACGGAGGTCAAATCCTTAAGAGGCGGAAAATGTAGTATAAAGGAATCCTTCATAAAGATTGAAAATAATGAGATGTTCATCTATGGCATGCACATCAGTCCCTATGAGAAGGGAAATATCTTCAATAAGGATCCCTTAAGAGTTAGAAAGCTTCTGCTACACAAATTTCAAATAAATAAAATTAGTGGTCAGCTAGCACAGAAGGGGTATACCCTAGTTCCTCTGCAGGTGTATTTTAAAGGACATTTAGTTAAGCTTGAAATCGGTCTTGCAAGAGGTAAAAAGCTCTATGATAAACGCCAGGACATAGCCAAGAAGGATATGAGAAGAGAGACCGAGAGAGAGTTTAAGGTGAAGAACCTTAACTAATACATCTTTAGAAGAATAGGTAATAATATAGTAATTATTTGATAGATGTTGGATGCGATTTTTTATTTGAAAGGTTTGGATAAACTGGAATTAAGATTTGATTAAAGAAGCTCCATATCGCTTGACACTGATTAATAATTATTATAAGATATATATGCGTTTGAAAACCGATATAATCTTAATTATTCGGGGTTGTACTGGTTTCGACGGGGGTTTAGAAATTGTGGTAGCCATTCGCAGACTAGGACTGCGTCATCAACTTAGAACAAATATAAACGCAAACGATAATTACGAATTAGCAGCTGCTTAATTGCAGCTCTTGTCGGCTCTAGGCATCCCGCTGCTTAGAATCCCGGCATCAAATTAGCGGGGACCTCCTCCTTCAAAGCTTTGAGAGGGCGGAAGATATATGAAGCTACCAAAACCGTAAGCCTGTCAATCGGCGTCCGGTAGAGGGAAAAGTGAACTAAAGTACGCTTGGCGGACTTCGGGTTCACATAAAGGACTGACTGTAATGGGAGAAACTGCAATGGAAGGGCTTTCGGACGCGGGTTCGACTCCCGCCAGCTCCATTGAGAAAAAATAAGGAAATGCTTTGTTTTGAGCATTCCCTTATTTTTATGTTTTCAAAGTTACTCATGGCTATATACTTTACAGAAGTTTGTCTCTATAGTATATTAGATTAGAGGTCTGATTTTAAGAGGTAGACATGAAGCTACTGATTAATAGTTTGATAGAAGGCATGGTATGACAAGAACTTTAGACGGAAAGGGAAATTAATTATGAAAATAAGAATAATAGCATTTATTTTATTAATAAGTATTCTTTTACCTGTTTCCTATTCAAAAGCAGAAGAAATTGGATTCTATACATCCTATGATGATAGTAATAATGTTCAGATTACTACAAAGGATAGAAGCTTAGTAATTGATTTTCCAGATAAAAAGCAATATGAGCGTAGTACAATCCGTTTATTAGATGATGATGGTACGGAGTATAATGTACAATGGTATGAAACATTTGCACCTATTGAATACAGTTTAAATAATCTTCAAGATGGTATTTACTATCTACAAATATATATACAATCAGATAGCGATGGACTTTATTGGAGCTATATACATGGTGAAGCTATAAAGCTCAAATTATCAAATGATAGTATAGAGATTCTAATGCCTGAAGTTTATAAAAGAAATTTGGAAAGATATAATTCGAGAAAAAATGATAAGTTAACACTACAATATTATCTTCAGCCTAGTTACTGGGTCGAGTCAGACAATGCAGAAATAATTTCATTAGCAAATAAGATAACAGAAGGAATAGAAAATGATTATGATAAAATAAGGGCGATACATGACTGGGTATGCAATAATATTTATTATGATTTTGATGCGCTTTACGGATATGGTGAGTTGATTAGTGTAAGTGCTTTAGAAACATTTGATAGTAGAAGAAGTATTTGCCAAGGATATGCTTCTATAACAGCCGCTTTATTAAGAGCAAGCGGCTTTCCTACAAAGGTTGTATCTGGATACGCATTCGGGGTGGGCGTTGATTCAGAATGGAATGATGACATTATATCATCAGGTGAGACTAACCATGCATGGAATGAAGTATATGTATCAGATAGATGGATTATTATAGATACCACATGGAATTCAAATAATAGATATTTGAATAAAGAATTCTCGGATAATACAGGCTTAAGGAATTATAAATATTTTGATATTTCAATCGAACTGTTTTCATCTGATCATCTAATGGTCTCAGATGATTCAGAAGCAGATGAATATGCTGCATTTTACTACATAGATAAAGCAAAAGTCACTCCTACCAAAAAGACATTATATCTCAACAAACCGAAGAAAAAGACAGTAGCTATTAAGACTTCCATTTCGAGTGATGCAAAAGAACTAGGCTATAAGATATCTTATAAATCAAAAAATCCAAAGATAGCGAAAGTAAGCAAAAAAGGAAAAGTAACTGCGATATCAAAAGGGAAAGCAACCATCAGTACTACAATACAGATCGGTGATAATAAAAAAACATTTATTACAGCAATAACTGTTAAATGAAGCAAATGTGTTTGCGGACAGATACTTAAGAAAGTCAGAGAAATCTGACTTTCTTTATTTCAAAATATGAATCATAGGATATTGACAACTATCTATATATATAATACTATATAGATAATATTCTATATAGATAAATATCTATATAAATTCAATGGAGGAAAAATCATGGATACTACCAAGGAATATATACCTATTTTCAAAGCTCTAGCAGACGATACCAGACTAAAGATAGTAGAAATGTTATCCTGCGGAGAGATGTGTGCCTGTGATATTTTAGAATCATTTCAAATTACTCAGCCCACATTATCCTACCACATGAAGGTATTAACTGATAGTGGGCTAGTAAAGAGCAGAAAAGAAGGTAATTGGATAAGATACAGTAATAACGAAAAGATGGTAAAGTCATTGAAGGACTTCTGGGTCAATCTAACTAATGGCGATGCT
>JAQVQL010000110.1 GCA_028701595.1 Herbinix sp. | reverse complement strand
TCCGGCTTCATACCCTTAACTTCAATAATCTGCGTAAAAGGTATTGCCCCCTTTAAGGACGAGAGAGGCCTTAAATCATCCTCTGAAATATATAGGATATCCAAATCAATTATTCCCTCAACCTGTAGCTCAGTATCATTAGGAACTATATCATCTATCTTAATTACACCATCCGAATGACAAATTTGTAGCATCTTTGGCTGATTTTCAGGCACACTGACTCGATCGGCAATTCTGTATTTACTATTATTTTTTATCACCAGATTCTCATAAGTGGCATCTCGAACTATGGGTGTAATTTCCTTGCATGGGCTATATACGTCACAAAGAATCTCTGGTTCTTGTATCTCATAAACTTTAATTATCATTTCTAATATAACTTCCAGATCTATAACTCTTTCTTCCCCATCCATATCAGGCTTGATCTCTATGTTTTTATTAAGAATTCTGAAAGTAATATCCTCTACCATATCCTCATTACAGCCATTGCAATCAACAGTTCCGCCAAAGGATATCTCAGTATCATAATATTCTATTGGGCTTTCTTCGCTTTCACTGGAGTATAGAATGAATATAGGCATATCACCCTTAATCGTGAATTTGTCCTCTAGGAGTCTTACCTCCAGGCTGTTTAATCTTATTGCATCGAACAAAACAGATATCACATTTCCCTTATTTGTAGGAAGTACAATTTCATCTTTAATGCGAAAAGTATCCTTCTTATCAACGCTGATATCTGTAATTTCAATTTTTTTACTTATGTAGTGTACATCCTCGGGACCCTCAACCGTAACACCTGTTTCTTCATCATAAAGCTCTTCAATCCCTACATTAAGACTCACTATGGACTTAACACTTAATTTTCTTGAATTAATAAGCCCTGTGGTCAAATCCTCAAGCTCCCATTTTACAATAGGGTCATCATCTGCACAGGTTAACTCCATATTTATTACCTCATCAAATGGAATTTCACCGGAGATGTTATGTATTGGTCTTGCGTCCTCCTCGCTAAAATATAGGACATTAAAGCCTAGCTCACCCTTTATCAAGAGTTTGCCATTCATAGCTTTGATTTCACTGATCCTTAAATCTCCCTGTTGTGTTATAATCCGATCTATATCCGGCTTGATATCAGGAACATTAAAATCATCATCCAATGTAAGTTGCAGGGAGCTCCTACATTTTAATTTATTCATATGAATATTCTTTTTTATTAACTCCACTAATATCCCTCCTTGAATTTGGACATACGATTACATGCCTCTGACATATCATATTCATATAAAAAGGGATTTATGATTAGGGTGCCAAATAAATCACAAAATAAAAATGCCGAAACCATAAGATTTCTTACGGCTCCGGCCAGTTATATATATTATCATTGTCTGCACAAAATAAGCTCAACATCCTTGGTTAGAACATCCGTATAGCTATATGACATAGTCCTTACAGGTACGTCGATACTGCCTTGAGTCGTTACTAGAAAAATACTTGGATATGTCTCGGATATAAAACCTACTGTCTCATCAATTCTGTGTCTGCCCCTGTTAATTCTGACTTTAACTTTCTTCCCCGTGTGGCTTTTTACTGCATTCCGTACTTTAGTTACATCCATCTGCTTCATCATATTAACTCCTTACTAATGATTCTATATCCACAGCGAGTCTTGTGCTACTATATGGACATAATACATTGATTTAATTACATATTTAATGCATCATAGGTATTATAACATAAAATTCTAATATTTGTCAACCAATTTTCTGACAATTCAATGTGGTTAGTCGCATTTATCCATAAATATGCACAGTAAACATATCCAACTTTTGTTTCTTTTTATAGAATATTTAATAAACATAGTAAAATATGCCCACTGCCTCTTAGCGTTAATGCACAAATCCATAGGTGTCAATGATGAAACCATCAGTCAATATAACGAATTTTCAGGTACAATATATGGACGACAATACAACAAATAGTACAAAATATAGTGGTTTCAGAGTTTTTGGAAATATTTGCATTGTGGCTACTCAAATACGATCTTTTTATCTATAAACTCTAGTTTTACGACAATATACGGATAGGTTACGCCCTGTGTAACCAGATCATTCTGTGATGGACCAATTAAATTAGTATCAAAATAGATAGCATTGTCGGTAAGAAACAGATCCTCAACAGAGATACTGTATCCTCCGCTGTTCTGCTGTCCATATCCTACTACAATATATAGGGAGTCTTTATTAGAATAATGCATTCGAAAAGGTTTCTCCTTCTTTTCATCTATTATCTCCTTCAATTCTCCCGGTATTTCAACATCCTCTACAACAGTAAATTCCAAATCTCTTAACTTCTTTATTTCTGATTCGTCCTTTTTGCATCCAGTTAATCCAAATACAGTAGTAATAATTAAAAGAAGCGTTATTATTGTTTTTTGCCTCTTCATTATAACCTCCACATAAGACTATTATTTACTTTAATCCTATGTGAGGTTTGTAAAAATAATTCGTAATCATTATACCACACTTGCATAAAGCTCTTGTCCGTCTTCATCAATAAGTATAGTGTTTCCTGTGCTGACCTCATCACTTAAAATCAACCTGGCACAAAGCGTTTCAACGTTTTTTTGAAGAAAACGCTTCAACGGCCTTGCACCATATACAGGATCATAAGCTCTTTGTACAATATAATCCTTGGCATTATCAGTAATCGCAATTGTTATATCTCTATCCTTAAGCCTCTTGTTAAGGTCATCAACCATTAGATTAATTATATTACTGATGTTATCCTTTGTCAGAGGTTTAAAAACGATAACCTCATCAAGTCTATTTAGGAACTCAGGGCGAAACTTAGCTTGCAGCTCTTGCATAACCAGGCTTTCACATTCACTACTAATATCACCGCCTTCATTCACTCCCTCCAGAAGATACCTAGAGCCTATATTAGACGTAAGAATAATAATAGTATTCTTAAAGTCAACTGTCCTGCCCTGCGAATCGGTTATTCTTCCGTCATCTAAAACCTGTAGCAAGACATTAAACACATCATTATGAGCCTTTTCTACCTCATCGAAAAGAATAACAGCATAAGGTCTTCTTCTGACTGCCTCTGTCAACTGGCCGCCTTCTTCATAGCCCACATATCCAGGAGGTGCTCCAATAAGTCTAGCAACAGAATGCTTCTCCATATATTCGCTCATATCTATTCTAATCATGCTCTGTTCATTATCAAACAAATTCTCAGCTAAGGCCTTGGCAAGCTCAGTCTTTCCAACTCCCGTTGGGCCTAAGAACATAAAGGAGCCTATGGGTTTTTTGGGATCTTTTATTCCTGCTTTAGAGCGCAGGATAGCATCAGACACCTTTGAGACCGCCTCCTCCTGCCCAATAACTCGCTTATGAAGCTGTGACGGTAGATTAAGCGCTTTATTTCTCTCTCCCTCTGAAAGCTTTGTAACCGGTATCCCCGTCCATCTTGCCACAATCTTTGCTATTTCCTCTTCGCTAACGCTCTCGTGAAGCAGCTGATTTTCTTTGTTCCTTATGCTCTCTTCCTCTGTAAGAATAAGCTTTTGTAGTTCGGGAAGTCTTCCGTACTTTAATTCCGCTGCTTTATCCAAATCATAATTACGCCCTGCAAGCTCTATCTGCTTATTAATTTCCTCTAGCTCCTCACGAAGCTTATGAACCTTCTCCACAGATAACTTCTCACTATCCCACCTTGACTTAGCTAAGGCAAATTCCTCTTTGAGCTGTGACAGCTCTTTTGAATGCTCTTCTAGCCTATCAAGGCTTTGACGATCACTCTCCTTCTTAAGGGCAGCTTCCTCGATCTCCATCTGCATTATCCTTCTTTGCATATCATCCAACTCAGTGGGCATGGAATCAAGCTCTGTCTTAATCAGCGCGCAGGCTTCATCAACCAAATCAATCGCCTTATCAGGCAGATAACGATCAGAGATATATCTGTTGGATAAGGTGGCAGCACTGACTAGAGCTCCATCGGTTATTTTGACCCCGTGAAACACCTCATAACGCTCTTTTAATCCTCTAAGTATGGATATAGTATCCTCTACTGTTGGCTCATCCACCATTACAGGCTGGAATCTTCTTTCCAAAGCAGCATCCTTTTCAATATATTGACGATACTCATTAAGTGTGGTCGCTCCAATGCAGTGAAGCTCTCCTCTAGCCAACATGGGCTTAAGCATATTACCGGCATCCATGGCTCCATCAGCCTTTCCTGCACCGACAATAGTATGAAGCTCATCTATGAACAATATAATCTGTCCCTCACTGTTTTTGACATCTTCAAGTACGGCTTTTAGCCTCTCTTCAAATTCCCCCCTATATTTAGCTCCCGCAATCAGAGACCCCATATCCAGGGCAAAAAGTTTCTTCTCCTTTAAAGAATTCGGCACATCTCCTTTTACAATCCTTTGTGCAAGGCCTTCCACTACAGCTGTTTTTCCGACACCTGGTTCTCCTATAAGAACCGGATTGTTCTTTGTCTTCCTAGACAAGATTCTTATTACATTACGAATCTCCATATCCCTTCCGATAACAGGATCTAGCTTTTGTTCCTTAGCACGGGCAACCAGATCATAGCCGTACTTCTCAAGAGTTTCATAAGTGGCTTCAGGATTATCGCTTACAACCTTCTGATTTCCTCTTACGCCTTGTAGCACCTTAAGAAATATCTCTCTTGTTATACCAAACTCCTTGAATAGCTCCTTTACATTTTTACCAGGTTGCTTTAATATGCTAAGAAATAAATGCTCGACAGACACATAGGAATCTCCCATATTCTTAGCCTCATCCTCTGCATATATCAATATCTTATTAAGATCGTTGCTTATATATATCTGTCCCCCGGATACACTTGCTCTTTTTCCTAGTAGTCCCTTTACCTGAGCTAGAAAAACCTCAGTATTTATCTCCATCTTTTCTAATAATCTCTTTATCAAGCTATCATCTAGAGTAATTAGGCAGTATAACAAATGCTCTGTATCTATTTCTTGATGCCCATATTCATAAGCTAGCTTTTCACAGTTATTTATTGCCTGAACAGAGTTTTGAGTAAATTTATTAATATTCATATGGCGCCTCCTAATTTATTATATAATCCAAATTATTAACCTATCTGCCTGTTCTATTACAACTATAACACCTACATAATTAATTTGCAAGTATTTTTATGACTTTTTTAAGTTTAGGTAATAATTAACATCCTCTTTCTTTACGATATATAATTTTCATGCTACAATAAAATATATTCGTATAACATTAAAGGAGCATATAAGGTGTCCAGTCAGAATAAGAGAAAAATCAATTGGAGTCATAGAAAAACGCTTATAGTTCTTTTTACCTCAGCAATTATATTTCTACTATGTGCTATAGCCTTTTCTACCACCGTGATAATAAAAGCAAATAAGAAAAAAAATGATACATTGGCAAATGCCGCCGAGTCTTCTATTATAGTCTTTGATGATTCGGTTATTTTGCCTGTTCCTACACGAGAAGTAACTAATGCTCCTCTTCCTTCTGCCACCCCTACGCCTACTCCTACCCTAGCTCCTACGCCATCGCCTATGCCAACCCCGACACCTACGCCGGAGCCTACACCTACTCCAGAGCCTACACCTACACTGAAGCTAGCGCCTACAAAAGCCCCTACTCCTACTCCCAAGCCAAAGAAGAAAGTGCCTAAGCTTCTTTCTAATCCAAAGGGCAAACGGGATGAGGAAGGAAGGCTTCTTCAGTTCAAGGATCTGCTTGAGGCAAATAGCCATGTAAAGGCTTGGATAAAGGACAGCACCATGGATTATGTGGTACTCCAATCCCCTAAGTCTAGCCCTGAATACTATCTTTTTAAGGATTTCTTCGGCGATTATTATAAGGCCGGATCTCTTTTTTTAGATCATAGGTCCTCGGTTGAAACGCCTACCCAGAATTTTGTAATTCACGGTCACAATATGATTTCTACTCCTGAAAAAATGTTTCATTATATAAAGTTTTACAAGGATTTAAGCTTTTATAAAAAGCATCCCGTTATTTCATTTGATACGATTTATGAGGAAGCAGATTACAAGGTCTTCGCCATAATTAAGACCACTCCTAAGGCAAATAAAGACTATTTCTTTGAATACAGACAATCAACATTTAAGGATTCATCAGATTTTCTTAATTTTGTATATCAGATACGAATTCGCTCCTTGATAATAGTGGGCGACGTTGATATTAATGAAAACGACACCCTACTTACGCTATCCACCTGTTCCTATGAGGTTGATAATGATTATAGGACTGTTGTTTTTGCACGAAAGATACGAGAGGGTGAGGATTCTAAAGTAAATACCAAAACCCTAAAGGTAAATAAAAATCCCCTGTATTGTGATGATTACTATAAACAAAACGGTGGCAAGGCACCTAAGCTGCCCGCCACCTTTGAAAAAGCTCTAGAAAAAGGAGATATCTCTTGGTATACTCCACCGAAATAATTACATCAGCCCTGTGTTTATTGCAAGCAGCCTTCTCTAAACTGCTTGTATGTCTATAACCTCATAACCCACTTCCTCAATAGCTTCTCTGAAAGTATTATCGGCTATCTCCTGGTTTAGCTCTACGACTGCATTCTTTTCCTCTAGATTGGCCTTAGCAGATACAACTCCTGCTAACTCGTGCAGAGCGTCCTCTACGTGTTTTACGCAATGAGCGCAAGTCATTCCTTCTATAACTAATTTCTTTGTCATATTCATTCCTTCTGTGACTTATAATATTTCTTTGTCCATCTCATCATTGTCATAAATATATTTTATTTGGCAGGTTTAAATCTCTTTAATCTAAGTGCATTTGTTACAACAGATACAGAGCTTAAGCTCATGGCAGCTCCAGCAATCATAGGGTTTAGTAAAGGGCCACCAAACAAATGAAGAATTCCCATAGCCACAGGTATACCTATGGTATTATAAGCAAATGCCCAGAATAAATTCTGCTTAATATTTCGTATGGTACTTCTACTTAGCTGTATAGCTGTGGGTACATCCATCAAATCACTTCTCATAAGGACAATGTCTGCCGATTCCATGGCTACATCTGTACCCGAGCCAATGGCAATTCCAATATCCGCCTGGGCAAGAGCAGGGGCATCATTGATTCCATCCCCAACCATGGCCACCTTCTTACCCTCGGATTGCAACTTCTTTATTTCATTAGCCTTATCTTCAGGTAATACCTCGGACATTACCCTATCAATTCCAACCTGCTTGGCGATAGCTTGTGCTGTTCTTTCATTATCACCTGTAATCATAGCTACACTTATACCCATATTATGGAGACCTTCGACTGCTCTTTTACTGGTCTCTTTAACAGTATCTGCAACAGCTACTATTCCTGCTAGGTTATCATCTATAACTATATACATAGGGGTTTTCCCTTCATTTGCCAGCCTGTCAGAGCTATCTTCAAAGCTTACTAAGGAGATATTTCTTTCAACCATCAGCTTGCGATTTCCAAGAAG
>JAQVQL010000109.1 GCA_028701595.1 Herbinix sp. | reverse complement strand
TTTATAATTTGCTACATAAACGATTTGTTCATCATTTGACATATTATTACAGAACTCTTCTATCAAGTATTTATCCATTCCAACAATCGCAGCCATAGAACCGACACCTATTTCAACTGCTTCCTGCATATACTTTCCACGCAATTTTGAAAGCTTCACTGCATCTTTATAAGAAATAGCCCCACTACAGGTTAATGCTGTTATTTCACCTAGGCTATGACCTACCATAATAGATGGTTTTACTCCGATTTCCATCATATATGCCCTAAAAGCAGCTACACTTGTTACCAGTACAGCGGGCTGTGTATTTTCGGTTTTGGTTAAATCTTCCATGCTTCCTTTGAAACATAACTCTTGTAAATCAAAACCTAATACTTCATTCGCTTCTTTAAAAGTTTCATTTGCTATATCGTACCGCTCACACAGTTTCTTCCCCATTCCTACATATTGAGCACTTTGTCCCGGAAAAAGTATCACACTTTTTTGCATAAATCAACACTCCTATGCTTCATATTTATCAACAATATATACTGTTAAATTGATGTACTTTTGAAAGAGTTCATCCATTTTTTCTTTATTTAGCTTCATATTTTGGTAGTTGAATTCACAACGTAATGCATTGTCTGTCGAATCTATCGTCAATATAGGGCTGAAATAGTCTATCATGTCAACATTAGCATTCGATAGATCTTTACGATAAACTAGTGGTAGTACTCCAGCGCTGTTTATCAGTAATTGCATATTTTTCATCTCATTCATGCTAAAGTACTTGTTATCGTCCATATTATCGAATCTCTTTTTTACATAGCTGATCAGATCTGTAAAATCACCGATTCCGTTTAAATCAAAATTCAATATCCTACCCTTATCATGTACATTCATTATCGTTGCAACAGGTATTTCCTTTCTATTAGCAATTTGCGAAAGCAATAGCACGTATGTTCCCAATAGAATCATCGTTACATTTGCATTTTCTCTTTGTGCAATGGAAGCCAATTTATCATATAAATCTTCCTTTATCACAAATTTTAAGGCTAAATCCTCTACACCTTTGTCAAGATTATCTTTTTTACAATTAACCTGAAAATACTCTTCTGGCAGTTCCAGATATTGTGTACGAGAAATAGTGTTACTATCAACGAGTGAATCTTCAATAAGCTCACTTAAACTAGCAATCGTAGGATGACTGAAAGTATCAGTCATGACGATTCTATTTGGATATACCTTTTCTATCACAGCCATAAGAGATATTAATTTTACCGAGTTGCCTCCGCAAGCGAAGAAATTGTCGTTAATATTTACATGATCAAGTTCAAGAATATCCATCCAGATTTTTTTGATCGTGTTCTGAACTTCATTCTCATTGTCTTCATTCCTATTTTGTTGTTTGTGAATTTCAGAAATCTGTTGTAACAGTCCAATCGTTTCATTAAACTCATTGTTTTTATACATATCAGCTAATACATATTTTTTCACCTTGCCACTCTCGGTTTTAGGAATTTCTTTCACTGGTACAACATCCTTAACAACAAGACCTATCAATTTGTTTATTTTTCTCTTAATATCTAAAGAGATTGGTACAAAATCAACGATATCTCTATTGAACAGGACAAAAATAACTATATCATCCTTTTGTATCTGCTTATTAAAAATTCCGCAAGCTACCATATCACCTAGTTCTATTCCTTCGATCTCTCCAGCAATTTTCTCAATATCCTGCGGATAATAATTATGTCCATTGATAAATATTATCTCTTTTGAACGTCCTGTGATAACAAGCCTGCTATCTCTCAGGAATCCTAGATCACCCGTTCTAAGCCATCCATCTTCTGTAAATAGTGCACGTGTAGCACTTTCATTATTAATATACCCTTTTGTGATCGTTGATCCGTGAAGTTGTACATTACCTAAAATGTTTTCATCAAAAACATGATCATCATCATCGCATATTCTAATCTCACAACAATCTAACTGACGTCCAAGAGCTACGTAAACCAAGCCAGCCTTGTCCGCTTCCTCTACCAATTCGATTGTTTGACCCATACTTAAGTGGTCTTTATGCAAATGATGCAGAATCATATCTTCTTCAACTTCGGATATACAACAAGCTACTGTTCCTTCTGCTAATCCATATCCTGGGCTTATAGCAGTTCTTTTCATACCATATTTTCCAAGGTATGTTAGGAAGTCATTACAGACATTATCTGATATTGGCTCTGCACCATTTGCAATAAACCGAACACTTGACCAGTCTATATTGTCTGCTGATTCAGCTTTTAAGTATTTAATAGCATGTAGTAACCCAAAATTCGGTGAATATAAGAGTGATGCCTTATATTGGCTGACTTTTTTTATCCACAGATCAGGTTGACTAATAAATTGCTGAGTTGGAATGAAATATTGACTATTTGCATATTGAACATTTGCTAAATGACCTAGTATCAATCCAAAATCATGTGTCAAAGGCAACCAGCTTAAGGACACATCGCTTTCCGTTGTCTTCACGCGTCTATTCCATGAGCAAATATCTGATATCAAATTATAATGAGTTAAGATTACCCCTTTCGGATCGCCTGTCGAACCTGAAGAAAACTGTATGAATGCAGTATCTTCCATACAAGGATCGTATAATTCTCCATCAATACTTCCATTTCGAATATCTTCAAATAATAAAATACGTTCTTTCGTAACATTCATTTTTTCAAATTGCGTGATGTTCTCATCATATGCTTTTTTATTCGCCACGATAAACGGATGATTTAAGATATTAAATACTTTAGTAATATTAACAAAGTGTTCACTATTATTGTTCACATTCAGTGGGACTGGTAATATACCGCCTAAAATACAACCCCAAAAAAGTGTTATGAAGCTATTATTGTCATCGATTTGAAACATAACTTCATTACCAGCTTTTAGCCCTGCTTGTTGAAGGGAACCTAATACTTTCAAAGAAGCTTTCAATATATCTTGATATGATACAAATATATCTTCCTCACTAGATATAAATGTGATACCTTTTTCATTTTCATTAGCCAAATCTAACAATAAACTATTTAAATTATGCATAAAACGCCCTCCTAATAACTAAATCAAGTATTTTATTTTTTGAGACCAATTTCGATATCATGTAGGAAAATATGGGATTTGTATAATTTAAAGTACTTCTCTATTCGTTTAAAATTCATATCACCAATAGAACATAATCCTATATTGTTAAGCTCTGCTACCTGGGTTAATAACTCAACCATAATCCCAGTATCAATGAACGCATATAGATATCCCATTCCAGAATATTTTGGCATTGTAACTTGTGCATCATAAATTGCAAATAACGAGAATGCTGATGAATTGTATATCTTTTTATTTGTATGAAAATGAGCCTCTTCACTTATCACACATGTATCACTTACTAGCTCGATTGAATTATCTAATGGATTGTAATAATATAAACCCGCTTTTACACCTTCCACTCTGTTATCTTTAATATAGAGGAAAATGTCTATAGGGTATAATCCACCTGCACTTGCATAATTATATCTTGGATGTCCAGCCACATTTTTCTGTCGAAAAACAGAAATCAACTTACAAAAAGTCTCAAACGGAACTTTTCTACCTTCATCAAATTCTCTATGCGTTATTCGTTCTGTTATAGAAGCAGGGAACTCATAATCCACATTCAACGATATTTTATCATTTTTACAATTTTTGAATGATCTTGTCATTTGATCATGCTTATATGCATCATATTTTTCTGGATTATATAAAATATCCTCGTTATATGGACTCTCAAATAATCGATCTTGTGTATAAAAAAGTTCATGCGGAGCTAATATTCCATGCACTAATATTCTATTTTTTATCAAATCTTTTACAAATCCTAACATCAAATTACTATCGTAGTTCGAAAAACTTTCTAATAGTTTATCTATTGTTATACCATCTTGTGTTATGTAATAAAATTTGGGGAAATACTCAATTGCTATTCCAGAATATTCAAATACAGCAATCTCAAGATTGTCATTGTTTATTTTCCATGTAATCGCTGGTGACCAAAAATACTTTTCATTTATATCTAGCATTTCTCTTTTCATATTTTTCTCCATTCTTAAACATCCTCCTCAAAAAATTTTATACACAATAGGGTTAAATATTTTTCATCTATCTATTAGTTTTGAGCGAATCATGATACCTCTATTGCGCTATTAATGATAATCTATCTTATATTTTATTCGTATGTCTTTATTTGCTAATCATGATTCAATTAGCCTGATATGTCAGTCATGCCTCTCAAAAGAAAGTAATTGCATATAGGTTCATCAATTTAGCTAGCAATCTATGTAGATGAATCTACTTGTCAGACATTGAATGAATATGTCTAAGTTTCAGAATTCAAGTTGTATATATTCATCAACGGTCATCAATAGTCATCAATGTCATCAACACCTCAATACCTCAATACATCACATATTAATTGTATAAATAAGTATTATGTTTCCATTATGCAACAAACTATTACATTTTGCAACCATTTTAGTATATTTTATCTATTTCTGTAAAATTTTTATTTCCCTGCTGAATTGCTGAATTGGCTGAATTGGAATCCGAGGTTCCTGTTTGCAAAATTAACTAATTTATTCGTAAGAAGAATTGTTTTTGCAATTTAAAGGTATTTTCTTACGAATCTACTGTGGTTTCGGGGTGTAGCCCCCAATATCTCTAATGAATTGTTTGAGAATTGCACTGTTACACTTTTGCATTGCATTTCGTTACACTTAACGATTGCAAAAAACATGTGCGGTTGCAAACCCACACTTATTATATTCTGGAGGTGTTTTCTTGAAGCTAAAGCTGCTGTGGTCACACCTGCATAGCAGGTGGTTTATTAAAATACTGCCATACAAAGAAAACAGCCATCAACCCGCTTTACAAGGGATAGTGACTGTCTTATAAAATTCTTCTCATAATCATTTCGGTAAGGACTTAAGATAATCCATATGATTACTACTGTTGGTCCAATCTTCAATCACTGGAGTTGCATTTATATTTGCTTTTTTTAATGCACGTCGCTTAGTTGATAAAACGGATTTAGAGTAAATTGCAGTGGTTTGTAAATCTGCATGCCCAAGAATATCACGAATATAAATAGGATTTACGTCTGCCTGTGTCATATGCATTGCTTTTGAATGACGAAATTGATGAGGTGTGACCAATTTATCATTGCTGTATTTTTAAATATATATGTAATGCCTTGTCTAAATTTATTTCCATGGCAGTAATAAAAGATAGATTGGGTAATCTAATTTATCCTTACCAGTAAGGGTTATCTCTTTCATATATATTTCGAGCAGTTGTATTGTTTTATTCATAATAGGACCCGTACGCGTTTCCTTTCCCTTTCCAATTAATATAACACACACAGGCATTTCAAGGCGTTTTCGTCTTGAGGTTAATCAATTAACTCCTAAACCCTAGCAGCAGTATCATATAGTACAGAAAATATTGTTGAGGCTGCTTCATATGATACACCTCTTTTTAAGAAAGCATGGAAACTATGGACACAAAAAGAATGACGTAAATCATGCAAACGAGAGCCACCTTTTTTTCATCCACCATGGGATATACCGATTTCAAAAAGTATTTTTTCTAAAATATGCATACACTGTATATTTAGAATATGCCTTCCCAAGAGCAGATTCGAAAAAGAAATCCTATTTGTGATAGTTTTATGATATTTTGAAACATCGGATTTCATCATTATCAATATATCTGAATCAAGTGGCAGTAATCGGTCTTTATAATTCTTACTACAGATTTAGGTAATCCATCTGGCAAACGTGATTATGCTATTATTCTACTAATGGCAAGTACCAAACTAAGATCTATTGATTTAATACAAATGTAATTATCTGATATTGACTGGGAACGAAAAACTAATGCTCAATTTTAAGTCTTTATTCTTCTTCACCTTTAATATATGAATCAACATATTCTGATTCAGTTTTCCCTCATCAAAACACTTCTTTATTTCTAACGACTGCTTGTTAGATGGATACTGTAGCGTGGTATTAATTGCATTTAGGAGGCAGTTTTGCTGTATTTCACCCAAGTATGATATATTCACAGCCGATATAAAAGGAATTTCCTTATTATCAACCATCTGTAATAATTCAGGTTGAAGATATGTAAGTCGTATATATCTTTGTATTTGTCTCCCGCTTTCTCTACTATCATCCCCGATTTTTTTGGTGGTCCTTTGATCACCCTTACAGCCTTGATGTTTCATCGCATCGAATTTCAACTTATACGCATGTGCTTTCTCACTAAACAAGAGTTTTTCTCTTTGTATATTTGCATCAACCATAGCAATTGTAGCTTCATCATCGTTTAGGTCTTTAACAATAACCGTCATTTTGTCTTTACCAATCAACTCGCATGCATACTTTCTTCTATGCCCCGATACTATTTCGTAACCACCTTCTCTCCTCTCCCTAACAATTCCAGGAACAAGAACTCCGCATTCTTCAATGCTCTTTATCAACTGCGTCATCTCAGAATCATTTATAACTTTATATGGATGATCTTGGAAAAAATATAAGTCAGTCAAGGGAACCTCTATAATTTTCTCATTATGTGGCAAATATGCAGCTTGAACTGGAATTAGCACGCTGTCAGCACATGCTAATGCATTAATCGTAATCATACCCAAGGCTGGCATACAATCAATTATTATGAAATCATACAGACTATTTACAATATTTATATATTCCTTTAATATCATTTCTCGCCTCATTACATTTATGATTGATATTTCCACACCAGCCAACTCTATATTTGCGAGAAGAATGTCAACATTGTCTTTATAATGCAAAATCCCATCTAAAGAAGTAACCTCAATATCATTGATTACATTACCCATAATTGTAGAAATTGTAATTTTTATTTCATCTGGTCTATCATATCCTAAACTTGCTGTTAAACTACCTTGTGGGTCTGCATCAATAAGCAAGACTTTGGCCCCTTTATCAGCAAGCCCTATGCCTAAGTTTGCACAAGTTGTAGTTTTACCAACTCCACCTTTTTGGTTTGCTATAGCAATCACCTTACACATACTTTTCCACCTCATTCCTGATTTCCTTAATTACATACCCACAATTACTACACACTTTCATTTTTTACTCCTCCTACATACCATTTTTTAAGTAACCTGTCTTACCATGTTTTATTTTGAAAAGAATAATTATTAATATATCAACAAAAAAGACCAACCAGTAATTCTTTAGCTTTAAAAAATCTAACTAAAAGTTTTACTGGTTGATCTTCTGAAATTGTAATTATTGAAGAACGAAAAAATCGGGAAGCGAATTAGCTTCGCTTCCCGATTGAACATTCTATTCCTAAAAAGTAATAATTAAGACTATATCTTTCCAACTGTTCACTTTTTTGGTCTCCGGATGGTATTTCTTATACTCTGATAAGTAGTCTTTCCGAATCACGAAAGTGCCTAGCTCAAGCTTGCTTGAGGTTGGTTTACAAGGCTTTTCAGCTGTTTCAGTCTTAACCCCTCTTGTTGTTGAGTACTGCCTGTGCTGCTGCCA
>JAQVQL010000006.1 GCA_028701595.1 Herbinix sp. | reverse complement strand
TACGAAGTCTTTCTACACTTCTCCAGACCATTCGCCTTGTCTGTGGGTCTAACCCAGTGGTAGGCTCATCAAGAAACAGTATTTCAGGCTGATTCATAATTGCTCTTGCTATCTCACAACGTCTTTTTTGTCCACCGGATAGCTTGCGATATTGTCTATCCAGTAAAGAGCCAATATCTAAGGTATCACATACTATGTCAAGATTCTTTTTAATGATATTAGCATCCTTTTCATAAAGATATGCCCTGCTAAGTAAATTCTGCTTAACACTAAGTAATGAATCCATAGTATTATGCTGGAATACTACCCCAAGCTTTGAGCGAATGGCATTGTTGTCCTTTCCCAGCTCAGTTCCGCATATCTCTACCTTTCCCTCATCTGGTGCATACAAAGTACAAAGCATATTTATAGTGGTTGATTTACCGGCCCCATTAATGCCAAGATATCCGAACAGCTCTCCTCTATTTACCGAAAAGCTGATATTATCAACCGCCTTTACATCAGCAAAATGCTTAGTAAGCTTACTGACCCTAATAATCTCGTCCATAAATCTTATGCTCCCCTCCAAAATTACCATTTTTATCATATTTACTATATAAGAATCTAGTAGAAAAAGCAAATTATTTTTTAATTAATAGTACTCCTCTTGACTTTAATCTGCTATAATTATGAAGCAAATCTATGAATACGAAAGGTGATAAATATGGGGAAGAGAATTATCCTGATTATAGCATGCATTGTGGCTTTAATTATAACTGTGGGAGGTGTGACTGGCAGCCTTCTGTACCGAAAGCATATTGATAAGCAGACAGAGCTTACTATTAAGTATATAGATGATAGAGAATACGTCGAGGCCTTAAATCTATATAGAAAATACAGCGGTAAGAAGGTGTCCTTTGATGAAAAGGTATTTACCGAATTAAAAGATACTGTCGAACATATTAAAGAAGATTATATGTCTGAAGATATAGACTACAATTCTGCAAAGGATCAATTACATAGTCTAGATAACTTTGATATTATGGGCTTTGATTTGATGGTCTATGATTGTGCTAAGTGGATTGATAGAATTAATGCTTCCAGAGTAAATTATCAGGATGGCAAGACATATCATGAAGAAGGAGATTATGATACAGCACTCGAAAAATACGGTCTGGTGCTTGAGGATGACCGGGAATATTATGACCGAGCCTTAGCAGATATAGAAATTATTCTTGAGGAAGAATCCGAAAGCCAAGATAAGCTTCGAGTTCCTTCTTTTGATAATACTATATATGAACATACATATACAGAAGATGATAAGGAAATAATGTATGTAATGATTGATTTTCCCATATTAACTGGAAACAACCCTAGCTATGAATCTATAAATAATATAATTGATTCTGTCAAAGCAGAATATATGATTGAAATCGATAGGATGAAAGAGGAGGCTAGAGCTTACAAGGATGAAGAATATTTTATCTCCAGCGGATATAGCGTATCCTATTCTGTACCATACAATAGTAATGGCATAGTCTGTATAGTACTTGATGGATATATATATTCAGGTGGAGCTCATGGGTATCCTCTTCGAAGGACCTTAACATTTGATTTGGAAAAAGGTACATTGATGAATCTCAGTGACCTGATATCGGGAGATGCTAAAGCATTTACAGAATTAATTACAGATGAATATAAAAGAATGTATGATGAGACTCCTGAGGAGTACTGGAGTGATTCACCTGATTTTGTAAGAAAAGATGCTCTAAATATGGATAACTTAAATTACTATATTACAGAAGATAGTATCTGCATATACTACTTCCCTTATGACCTGGCTAGCTATGCAAGAGGATTCGTAGAAATAGTAATTCCCTATCTCGGGAATGAATGGTTGTTTAGTTTTAATTATGTACAATAAATTCTTGTAAAAATGTATTTATTTATATAATATATATCAATATTTACACCTGCCTTGACAAAAAACTTTATGATATGTTATATTTACCCCCGAAAGCATACATGAACGGACATAAACAAACCAACCAGAAAGGACCTATATAATAATATGAATCCTATCGTTACAATCGAAATGCAAAGCGGAGATGTTATGAAACTGGAGTTATATCCAGAAATTGCACCAATTACAGTCAATAATTTTATCTCTCTTATTAACAAAGGCTTTTATAATGGATTGATATTCCATAGAGTCATCCGTGGATTTATGATTCAAGGAGGCGATCCGGATGGTAATGGTACCGGTGGACCAGGATATTCAATTAAGGGTGAATTCACCTATAATAATTATGAGAACAAGCTTAAGCATGATGCAGGAGTTATCTCCATGGCAAGATCTCAGAGACCTGATTCAGCAGGTTCACAATTTTTCATAATGCATAAGGATTCGCAGCATCTAGACGGCTCCTACGCTGCATTTGGAAAGATAACCGAGGGCATGGATGTAGTCAATAAAATCGCCGAAAGCAAGACGGATTATTCTGATATACCTCTTGAACCTCAGATCATGAAGAATGTTACTGTAGAAACATTCGGAACAGAATATCCCGAACCAGAAAAACTTTAAAAAAAGACAAGGGGACGTTTCCCCTGTCTTTTTTTTTCAACAAGACAGGGAAGACATCCCCTTGTCTTAATATCTTATCTTCTCCAAGCCTTTTTAAGGTCTTCTCTCATATCTAGTACAGCCCGTCTTGAGGCATCGGCATAAGCCTCTTCTCCATAGCTTGGATATTGAGGTTGCTTGTAGGCTGCTATTATTCCTCTTGAGGAATTCACTATTGCTCCCAGTCCATCCTCGTTGAAGAAATGCTTCAGATCCTCTGCTTTTCCTCCCTGAGCACCATAGCCTGGAACGAGTATAAATGTATTGGGCATAAGCTTTCTTAGCTTCTTACCCATCTCAGGATAGGTAGCACCTACCACAGCGCCGATATAGCTGTATTCGGATCCCATGAACAATTCTCCCCACTCTGCAACCTTTTCTCCTACATGCTCATACAAGGGTCGATTATCAATAAGTCTGTCCTGGAATTCTCCGCTGGAGGGATTTGATGTCTTTACTAGAATAAATAATCCTTTGTTTTCCTGTTTACATACCTCTATGAAGGGCAGAATTCCATCGGAACCTAGATAAGGATTAACTGTAATAAAATCCTCATCAAATCCCCTGAATTCCTTATCTCCAATACTTACCTTGCCAAGATGGCCTGTTGCATAAGCAGTAGATGTTGAACCAATGTCTCCACGCTTAACATCTCCTATTACAATTAAGCCCTTTGCCTTAGCGTAGTCTATTGTTTTGACATAAGACTTCATTCCTTCTATTCCAAACTGCTCGTACATGGCTACCTGAGGCTTAACTGCCGGAACCAGATCATAGACAGCATCAATTATACCCTTATTAAATAACCATATTGCTTCTGCAGCACCTTCCAGATTCTCACCCTTTTCCTTATATGCCTTCTTAATTATATGCTCAGGCACATAAGATAACATGGGATCAAGTCCAACTACTATGGGTGCTTCCAACTCCTGTATTCTTTTTGCCAGCTTATTAATCATATCCCAATCCTCCTCAATACAATATAAAATACCTACTAATTACAACGGAGGATTTATCCTCCTCAAAACAATATAAATACCTACTAATTACAACGGAGGATTTATCCTCCTCAAAACAATATAAATACCTACTAATTACAACGGAGGATTTATCCTCCCTATAATCCTACATACTCGTATTTTACTTCCCCTGCTACTATAGTATATTTTACTCTTCCATATACTCTTCTTCCATGAAAAGGTGTATTAGCTGATTTTGAAGCAAACTTGTTCTTATCTATGATGTATTCCTCATCGGGATTAACAATCACAATATCCGCCACCTTACCTTCTCCTATACAACCTCTGTCTATTCCAAGTATTTTGGCAGGGTTAAGGCTCATCTTTTCCACCAGCTGCCTATATGTCAGAATGCCCGACTTAACAAGCTCGCTATATGTGATGGAAAATGCCGTCTCAAGTCCAACTATACCAAATGGTGCTTCTGCCATAGACTTATCCTTCTCCTCTTGTGAATGAGGAGCATGATCGGTTGCAATGACATCTAATACGTCATTTTTAAGAGCATCAATAATCGCATCCACATCCCTTGGACTTCGAAGCGGAGGGTTCATCTTATAATTAGAATCATCCCCCGGTATATCCTCATCTGATAATGTGAAGTAGTGGGGACAGGTTTCTCCCGTTACTCTAATCCCCTTATTTTTAGCTATCTCAAGCATCTCAGTACTGCCCTTTGTGGAGCAATGGCATAGATGAAGCCTAGTACCCGTCTTTCTTGCAAGTATAATGTCCCTTGCTACTATTATATCCTCCACTGCATTACTAATACCGGCAAGGCCAAGTTCCTCTGCCTTTTTGCCTGCATTTATTGCCCCATTACCAGCAAGTGACTTATCCTCACAATGAGCAAATACTATGATATCTAGCTTAGACGCCTCCTCCATAGCCTTGGCGTAAAGGGCAGTATCAATAAGGGATTTTCCGTCTTCACTTAATCCGATAGCCCCGGCATCTATAAGTGCAGGTATATCTGTCAACTCATTCCCTTGCTGTTCTAATGTAATTGCTCCAATCGGATGAATATTAACCAATGCATCCTGGGCTTTCTTAAGAACGAATTTTACCATATCAGGTCGGTCTAGCGCTGGATTGGTATTTGGCATAGCACAGATAGTGGTAAATCCCCCGGCTGCTGCAGCCATAGAGCCTGTCTTTATGGTCTCCTTATATTCATATCCAGGTTCACGCAGATGAACGTGAAGATCGATAAGTCCGGGCATAACAAGCATTCCGCTTGCATCTATTACCTTATCGGCTTTGATATTATCTATATCAGCATCCGAATGAGCTACTATTCTTTGAATTAGATTATCTCTAATCAGGATATTATACTTTCCTTCGATAGCTGAACCAGGATCGATTACATAACCATTTTTTATATATACAAGCAAAGATTGTTCCCTCCTTATATCTCTATCATAAGCTATCATACTAAGCTAAAGCATAATACATAATCATCGCTTTAAATTTTTCCTGCCAGATAGTTGATAAACTGTTGGGCTGTCCTACCGGATAGCCCGCCATGGTAAAGTTCCCATTTCCGTGCCTCGGCAAAGAGCTCCTCCTCAGAAGAAAGCTTTATACCCTGCTTTATTGCCAATTGCTTTACAATCTCCAGATACTCTTTATGGGATGGAGCTGAGAAGTTAATCGTGATTCCAAATCGTTCAACCAGCGAAAGCTTTTCCTCCATAGTATCCGAGCGATGGATGTCACCATCAGTCTCCACGTCTGATCTATCATTCCAGGTTTCTCTTACCAAATGTCTACGATTGGATGTGGCATATATAAGCACATTGTCCGGTTTACTTTCCAGACCTCCCTCAATTACTGCCTTCAGATATTTATACTCTATCTCAAACTCCTCAAAGGACAAATCATCCATATAGATAATAAATTTATAGTTTCGGTTCTTAATAATTGAAATAACTGAAGAAAGGTCCTCAAACTGATGCTTATAAATCTCAATCATTCGAAGTCCCCTATCATAATATTCATTAAGGATTGCCTTTATAGATGTGGATTTGCCTGTGCCGCTATCACCAAATAGCAGTACATTGTTAGCTCTCTTGCCTTCTACAAATGCCCTCGTATTATCTATAAGCTTCATTTTCTGACTCTCATAACCAACCAGATTCGAGAACTTCACCTCCAAAGTATTGGTAATAGGAACAAGCTCCAGCTTACCATTCTCTCTGGATAATCGAAATGCTTTATTTAGACCTAATTTGCCAACACCGTAATCCTTATAAAAATTTGTTACAATCCTAAAAACATCTTCCTCATCCTTGGCCAAGGCAATATTTGCGCTTAGCATCCTAACCTTCTCGCTTACACTCTTATTGTAGCTCCCACTGGTCTTTTCAATGGCTTTATAGTCTGTAATTATGGAAAAACAGTCAATGCCAAGCTCTTGTTCAATACCACTAAAATCATAATTGAACAATTCTAAGAATATCTTAAAATCTGCTTTAGCAAATTTGTTGACAGTGCCCTGTCTAGGTCCGACATTTTCACAGGTAATAGTAAATGGATTCTCCATGCTTGCCAATGTGTAAGCCAAATAATTCTGCCATAGGTTTTCATCAAATCCATATATGGTAGCTATATCTAGAAGCTCATTGATTACCGTATATATCTTTGTTATAAAGCCATCCCTATCAATTACATCTAAGACATGTGGCTCATTTATTTTCTTAATGTATTCCATTTCCATGAGGGTGTTGGACATTTTAAGTAATATATTGTCTTCCTCAAAATTCTTATATACAGATAATTTTGAAATCAATCGATACATGATTGCCTCCATCTTAAGAATAAGGTTATCGTTTTTTGATAAGCGTTGCATAGCATAAACTTACTGCATAGGTTTTGCAGTAAGTGTTGATTACATACGTTCAGGTGCCTCAAATGCCAGTAAATCTATGCAGGTCAGTAAGATATCATGTACTAGTGTTATCATCAGAATTAAGGATGCCTGTCTTTCTTCGCTGTTGTCCTCAGATAAAATCTTTGTATCATGATAAAAGCCGCTAAATTTGTCAGCCAAATCATAGATATATTGGCATATCCTATGGGGTGCCTGCTCCTCATAGGCAGCATTTATCATATCGCTAAACCTTGTAATCTCTAACATTAGGTCTCTCTCAACTTGTGAGGTTGCTGGAAGTATATCCGTATTCTTATCTATTGCTTTTTCTGTGTTTTTGAATTTCTCTAAAATTGATTTAATTCTTACAATTGTATAGAGAATATATGGTCCTGTATTACCCTCAAATGAAGTAAAGCGTTCCAAATCAAATACATAATCCTTAGTGGCCTGATTCGATAGATCACCATATTTTAAAGCTGCCAATCCGACCTTAGAAGCCACCTGCCTTGCATCTTCCTCTTCCATGCTACGGTTTTCTGTAATCTTTTTATACACCTCATCGGTTACCATCTTAATCAGGTGTTCCAGGCGAAGAACACCGCCATCCCTTGTTTTAAAGGGCTTGCCATCCTTCCCGTTCATGGTACCAAAGCCGATAAACTGTAGCTTTGTATCCTCCTTCACGAGCTTGGTCTTCTTTGCACAGCGAAACAATCTTTCAAAATGTAATTCCTGCCTCTTATCTGTAATATATATGATATGGTCAGGATCAAACAACTTGACTCTCTCTACTATAGTTGCCAAGTCGGTAGTGCTATATAGAGTAGCCCCATCTGTCTTTAAAATCATGAATGGTGGTATTTCCTTAGAATCGTTTTCTTCCTTTACATTCACAACCAAGGCACCCTCACTGATTTCTGCATAATTATTCGTTTTTAAATATTCCACCATATCAGTAATATAAGGTTGAGCATCGCTTTCCTTCTTCCATAGCTCGAAAGATACATTGAGACTATCATATATCTTCTTCAAATCCGTAACCGATACCTCCTGCATATGTCTCCAAATAGCCATATAACCTCTGTGTCCATTTTGCATAAGATAAGTTATTCTCTTTGCTTCCTCTAGAAAATCTGGGTTTTCCTTGGAATATGCACTTGCAGCGGGATAGATGTCCTCCAGCTCCGATATGGTAAATGGAGCCTCAACCGGATATTCTCCAGTAAATTTATCATCAAAATATATAAGATCGGGTTTTCTTCTCTTTAATTCGGCTATAACTAATCCCATTGGTGTACCCCAGTCACCCAGATGCACATCTCCAATTGCATCATTTCCCATAAATTTAAAAATACGTTTCAGGCTCTCACCAATAATAGCGGAGCGCATATGGCCTACATGAAGAGGCTTTGCAATATTGGGTCCGCCATAATCAATGATTACCTTTTTGGGTGCGGCTTCCTTCTCACAGCCATAATCCTTGTTTGTTCGCATATCGTTAATGTATTTGGCTAAGAACTCATCACTCAAGTTAATATTTATAAATCCAGGCATAATAGCAACAATTTCCTTCATCCTGCTATTTTCCTGCAATAGACTGACAACCTCCTGTGCAATCATAATAGGTGCTTTCTTATAAACTTTTGCTGCTGCCATAGCACCATTACATTGGTATTGGCACAGATCCGGTCTATTTGACATTGTTACTACTCCGTATTTCTCGTCATACCCTTTCAATACGAATGCTTGCTTAAGATCTTCTGATATTAATTCGACTATTTTCTTCATGATTACCTCCAACATCTCTTAACTTATTCAATACTTTAACATAGGTGGACATAAATGTCATCAAGATTTTATGACTGGCTTCCTTTATATAATTATGCATAATTGTCAAATATTGCACTCTATGATGCAAAAATAATGCATAAAACTAAAATTACTTATAAATTAATTTAAAATGCAACATTTATTACCATCCATATAATAGATTTATTGTGTATTTATTATAAATTATGATTTTATTCAAATAAAGACTGTCCTTTTTAATAATTTTGTTGTATATTATACATATAAGGAATTTTAGGAAATTGATATTGCCTATTATTAATTTCCAATTAATAATAGTAATGTAGGGAGAACTACGGTAATGAAAGGAGAAACATCATGTTCGGACTTTACTTTGGGGATTACTTATTAGAAAAGGAGAAAATATCTCGTTTGCAATTAAAAGAAGTTATGACATTGCAACAGACTTCCCGCGCGAAATTAGGGTTAATTGCTGTAGCCGAGAAATTACTTACTCCTAAGCAGGCTGAAGAGTTAAATGAACTTCAAAAGCATAAAGACAGCCGCTTTGGTGACATAGCAATTGAGAAGGGATATTTACTTAAGGAAGAAGTTAATTACTTACTAAATCTTCAAGGAAACTCTTATCTTAAATTTATTCAGACTCTTACTGAAAGAAACTTAATGACTATGGAACAAATCGAATCATCACTTGAGGAATATAAAAGAGAATATGGCTTTTCTGATACAGAACTCGATGCGCTAAAATCAGGGGATATAGACCGCATTATACCAGTATTTGTGGATACCAATGTTCCATTTGTCGGCGAATGCATCACATTAGTTATTCGTAATATTGTACGATTTATTAATAACAATATTAAGCTTAAAAAAGCATATACAGTAAAAGAATTCGCCTTTTCTTCAATTGCATATCAGCAATTAATCGGAAGCCATGAGCTATTCGTTGGTTTTGCGGGCGTGGATGATGCTTTATTAGAAATAGCAAGTCCATTTGCCAAAGAGGATTTTGAGGCTTTGGATGAAGATGCTTTTGACTCCATATGTGAATTCATTAACTGCAGTAACGGCTTATATGCTTCAAAGCTGAGTACAGAAGATATTGATATAGATATGACACCTCCGAATTATGATCAGAATAAATCACTGACATCTGACGGAGAAATATATGTTGTTCCTATTACTATAAATGAAAAGCAATCTAACTTATTGGTCATCGTTGACCATAGGGTTGAAATAAATTAGGGGGGAAAATAGATATGGCAAAGATTCTTATAGTTGATGATTCCAAGACTTCAAGAAAAATTCTCAGAAGCATTCTTGAGAGTAATGGCCATGAAGTTATTGGAGAAGCGATAAACGGCGAAGAAGCAGTTAGCAAATTCCTAGAACTTCAACCAGATATTGCAACAATGGACATAACTATGCCTATTATGGACGGACTGGAAGCATTGAAGGAAATCATGAATATAGATAAGAATGCTAAGGTTGTTATGGTAACAGCTGCGGGCCAGAAAACTAAGATGGTAGATGCAGTCAAGTATGGTGCTGTTGAATTCTTAACGAAGCCCTTCGATTCATTGCAAATTATTGAAATCATAGAAAAAGTCATTTAGATAAACTAAGCGTATACATATTTATGAGGTTGTTTGATATTTTGAATTTTCCTAAATACCATACAACCTCATTTTAATATATCTTTTCAATAAGCATTCTATTCTTTGATAGGCATAATTATTGCTGCCACAATATATACAAGTATACCCACAAAAGATAAACTGAATATAACCCATAACAAGCGAATTATTGTAGGGTCTATATTAATATACTCGGCAATACCCTGACAGACTCCACACACCATCTTTTTATCATTTGAACGATATAATTTCTTCGGTTCCATTAAAACGCTCCTTTCTACTTATATTAGTGATATTACTATTAATATTCACTAAAATTCATTTTTATATTTCCTACATCTACGTTTAATCTGAAGCTTCCCTTGTAGTCATTTCTATCTCTTGTGTTATTAAAATTGCGATACCTCTTATTATTTATTATAACATTTCCCAAATCAGAATCAATATCAAAGGAATATAAATCCATTTCATCATCAATATCTAATGAGATTGTACCCACATTACATTGTATCTCATTATCTCCGATAACGATACCCTTCATAATAACTGCTCCTACATCACATTCAACCTTTATGTTCTCAATATCGACTTCCTTTAGATTGATTTGTCCCGCACCCACGAAATATTTAGAATCCTCTTCTACGACAAGTCCGTCTATCTCAAGTGAGCCAGCGTGCACATTAAAGTGCGCCGTATCTGCATGAAGATTTTCAGCCACTAGCCTTCCAGCGTCCAGAGAAATTGTGATATCCTCAGCCTTAAATTCTTCAGGTAAAGTGATTTTTATACTTGGTGTCTTAAAATTTTTTATTCCAAGGGATATGGGTATATCATATCCGAATAAATGAATCACATTGCTTGCTTTTTGGCTAATCTCCCATACACCATTCGATACGTTGGATTTCAGCCCATCCTTACTATATAAATTTTTTGCCTCAATACCAAATTCATCTCCAGATATTATGAATACCTCACCGTAGTCCATACGAATATCTAGTCCCCTAATATCTTTTACCGTATCCTCCATGGAGAACTTAGGAGTATATCTAATAAAAGAGCCTCGTCCCCTGGCAGCAAGTAATAGCCCTAATCCCAATCCAATCGATATCAAAGCAATACTTAATACTATCTTTGTAAATGTCTTCATGCGCTCACTCTCCTATTCTGAAAAGGAAGCCTGAAAATATATACAGTTCCTTTTATAATAGCGGGAATCAAGGTCTTACTAAGCCAAACGCTAAGCATAATAAATATGATTCCCAGTCCTAATATTAATAGCCCGGCTCCACAATTAAATAATCCCATAAAGGGTATGCCTATGTTTACAATACCGATAATTATAACAGCTATTCCTACAGGCACCATCACAATACCCGCAATTCCAAAACCAAATAGTAATGCAAACACTGTTACAATAAGAGAAAAAACTAATGAAACAAATGCAATTAATAAAGGTATTCCGACTGGTATTGCAAATAGACACAATAAAATAATAATTGCTAGTTTGTTAGTATTGGTACTTGTAGTACCTGTGCTATTTCCGGTATTTGAATTATTGCTGCTACCTGTGCTTGTAGAATTATAGTTCTCCTCTTGTTTCCCTTCACTGGGCTTAACAACCTCGTATTTCGACTCATTATAGACAGTATCCTCATATCCCTTTTCCGTAAAGAATCCCCTGCTCTGACTATTGTCTCCCTCCAAATGAAGGTCCGCTTTAATGATACCGGCAATTCTTTCGGGTGTTCCTAGCTCACTGACAATATTACCCTCGTTGTCTACTCCAGCATCATCAAAATAATCATTATAATATTTCAAAGCTTCGTTTCGTTCTTCTAGGGGGATATCTGACAGCAAGTCTTCCAGCTTTCTCATAAAATCAAACCTTGACATCTATTTCACTCCTTCAAAAATATAATTTATTCTCTTATAATAGATAATCCATTCATCCATATATAATCTTAGCTGTGCCATACCCGTATCTGTGATTTTGTAGTATCTTCTGTTACGTCCCGCAAATTCCATATCATATGTTTCAAGGCAGCCATCCTTTTGTAACCTTCGTAACACCGGGTATAAGGTCGATTCTGAAACCTCGATTGCCTTTCGGACTTCCTGTGTCAGGTTATATCCATAAGTACCTTCCGGTTCCTTAGAAACTGTAGCCAGCACAATCGCGTCCAGCAGTGCCGAACCGGTATTAAATACCATCTCATCAACTCCCTTTCATCTAATAACTTCTACAATATTATTAATTTATCAATACTATACACTATATAATATTGTATGTCAATAGGGTATTTTGGTACCCGGTAGCAAAAGCATACAAAAAAGAGTTTCGCTTGCGAAACTCATACGCCGAGCGCGGCCAGCTTTGCTGGCAAGATACAAAGCGCGCGAGTGCGCATCCATAGCGGAGCGTTTTTTATATAATAGGACGCAATTTCCTATTATATAAAAAACACGATACACCCTTATAATGAGGTATCGTGCTTGTTTTTTGGTAGCAGGTACCGTACCTGCTACCGCTATTTTTTTATCGGCCTATGTAGCTTACGGCTTTATATGGGGTTCTATAGTTGTAATTCTTTATGTTGATGCCTTCTCTTCTGCTAGCGGCTCCTACTATCTTGCCGTTGCCTATGTACATGGCTACGTGATTAACTACTCCGTTCTTTCTATAGAAAATCAAATCACCTGGTTGGATTTTATCCATGGATACCCGTTTTCCACCTCTTGATTGGGCTCTTGAGGTTCTTGGAATAGATATACCGAAATTCTTTAGTACTGATTGTGTAAAGCCTGAACAATCTGCACCTCTTGTTAAGCTAGTTCCTCCCCATACATAGGGATTTCCTTCGAATCTTAAGGCATAGTTTACTATTTGCTGTCTCATGGATGAAGCCCGCTTGCTCTCCTGCGCTACTTGCTTTTCCTTCTCTAGCTTTAGTATCTCTTGCTCTTCTTCTATGGAAATAGCCTGCTTAAAATCTATCTTAATATCCACATAATCTGTAGATACATATCCAGTCTTTTCTCCTACAGATATCTTTACCCAATCATTTTTGTCTTCTAGCACCTCAAAAACTTGACCCTTAGGAATCTGAGCTACTACAGATGAATTAGTACCTGCCTTTGATCTCACATTTAATATCTTTGCCTTTACCGTGGCAAGGCTAGTTTTTGCTTTGTCAGCTAACTCGTATACATCAACACCGGTCAACATATAGTCTGACATTATGTACCCTGTTACATTTCCTGATTCAATCTTTATCCATTCTCCTTCAGTATCAAGTATTGTAGCAGCCGCGTTATTATATAGCTTTCCTAAGACCTTACTGTTAGTATTTGCTTCACTTCTTATATTTACATAATTTGTAACATTTGCTATTGCTAAATCCTGATATTCTATGATAGGATCAAGAATATTACTAATTTCAGTTTTTGTTATTTCTGGATTTAGACTAATATCGTTTAATAATACCGTTATACCTGCAATGGGCTGTGGTCCAGCAGCATATGCGGTTTTTGTCCCCCCCATAAATATCAATGAGCCCATCATACAATAGGTTGCAATTCGTCGTGTAGTTCTAGTCATATATAAGTCCTCCAATAGTTACAGTATATAAAGTAGTTGTTACATAAATGTTAAATTTATTACAAAAGTATTATACTATACTATACGAGAAAATGCATGTGGAAGTTTCTGCATGATTTATCTATAATTGGTATATCCACGATAAGCGAGTTAGTCAAAGATAAAAAATACATTTTATATAATATTCTCTTTATGTTATAATATCCAAGTATAAGCATTTTGGCTCCTAATCTGCTTACTCACGATATAACACTTACCTTCTGGAGGTTATTATGGCATTAGATGGAATTGTAATTGCAAATATAGTACATGAATTAAGAAGCACTCTTCTAGGTGGGAGAATTAATAAGATTGCTCAACCGGAGAAAGACGAGCTTTTGATAACTATAAAAGGTCAGGAAAGAAATGCTTATAAGCTATTTCTTAGTGCCGGTGCAGGTATGCCCTTGGTCTACCTGACAGAGAACACAAAGGCCAGTCCCTTAACTGCCCCGAATTTTTGTATGCTATTACGCAAGCACCTTAATAGCGCTAAAATTATTGATATTACACAGCCTGGGCTTGAGAGAGTTGTATCTTTTAAAATAGAGCATATGGATGAGCTAGGTGATTTAGGTATTAAGCATCTCATCATTGAGCTTATGGGTAAGCATAGTAATATTATTTTCTGCGATGAATCTATGACTATTATTGATAGTATCAAGCGGGTTAACCAATTTATGAGCTCGGTTCGTGAGGTCCTTCCTGGAAGAAAATACTTTATTCCAGAGACTACCCATAAGCTTGACCCTCTAAATATTGATTACCCCTCATTTAGAGATAATATATTAAATAAGGCACAACCCGTCGGAAAAGCTATATATACAGGACTTACTGGCATCAGCCCTCTTATGGCAAATGAGATATGCCATAGGTCTTCTATCGATTCGGCTGAATCGACCTCAGCACTTAATGAGGACACGGGACTCCATCTGTATCGTAATTTTGAAAGAATTATGCAGCTTGTTAAGGATAAAGAATTTTCACCGAATATCGTTATGGGTGATCGTGGACCTATAGAATTCTCCAGTATTCCTCTGACCTGTTATTCTGGTCATGAAATTAACAGCCTATCTTCAGCATCCTCAATGCTTGAGACATATTATGCCACGAAAAATGCTACATCTAGAATGCATCAAAAATCTTCAGACCTACGAAGGCTTGTTGCAAATACTATCGAGCGCTCCACTAAAAAATACGATTTGCAGCTTAAGCAACTAAAGGATACAGATAAAAGAGATAAATATAGGGTATACGGGGAGCTTATTACAGCCTTTGGCTACGGACTGGAGCAAGGTGCAAAGGAGCTCATAGCCGAGGATTATTATAATAACAATGAAGAAATAAGGATTCCTCTTGATCCTCAACTCACACCTATGGAGAATGCCAAGAAATACTTTGAAAAATATAACAAGCTTAAGAGGACATATGAAGCATTAACCACATTAATTAAAGAAACTAGGGATGAGACCCTCCATTTAGAATCCATTATGACTTCTTTGGAAATCGCCACAGATGAGCATGATTTGGCCCAACTGCGACATGAGCTTATGGAATATGGATATATCAAAAAGAAGTTTAGCCTTAAAAAAGGTGGACCTAAGGGCTCTTCTGGTAAAAGTACAAAGAGCAAGCCCTTCCACTATATCTCTTCCGATGGATTTCATATCTATGTTGGTAAAAATAATTATCAGAATGAAGAGCTTACCTTCAAACTGGCCGATGGTAATGATTGGTGGTTTCATGCCAAGAACCTACCCGGCTCCCATGTAATAGTAAAATCCGGTGGAAACGAGCTACCCGATAGAACATATGAAGAGGCAGCGAGACTTGCAGCTCATTACAGTGGGGCAAAGGATTCCGAAAAGGTTGAGATAGACTATACAGAGAGAAAGAATGTAAAGAAGCCTAACGGCAAGGCTCCTGGATTCGTCATATACAATACTAACTATTCCATGGTAGCCGATACAGACATCTCAAGCATTAATAAAGCCGAGGAATAAAGGAGGAAGATAAATATGATAACTGCTGACTATCATGTACATTCTGAGTTCTCCAGTGACGGAAAGTCTACAATGGAGGAAATGATTAATAAGGGAATTGAGCTGGGGCTAAAAACCATATGCTTTACAGATCATATGGATTATGACTATCCCTGTAAATATAAGTACGAATTTCAGCTAAATACTGAGGATTATCTTAAAAAGCTCCAGATTATGAGAGATAAATACCAATCAAAAATTGAGATTCTTACTGGAATAGAGCTTGGAATACAGCCCCAGGTAATAGATCGTATGAATGAGCTTGTCAGCAAATATTCTTTCGATTTTATTATTGGCTCTGTCCATGTGGTAGACCAAATCGATCCATATTATCCAGAATACTGGGAGAATGAGACCGAGGAGGAAGGAATACTCAAATGCTTTATGGCTATTAAAGAAGGCTGTGAAAGCTTCAAAGGATTTAATGTATGTGGACATATCGATTATATCGTTCGCTATGCCCCAAGCACTAAGATACAATATAATGGATACTCATATCCTTATTATGCAGACGTCCTTGATGAAATACTAAATACTCTTATAAAATACGGAAAAGGAATCGAAGTAAATACCTCTGGATACAAATATGGCCTTGGGCATCCACATCCCAAGACCGAGATTATTAAAAGATATAAGGAACTAGGTGGAGAAATTCTCACAATTGGTTCCGATGCCCATTTACCCGAGCATCTTGCTTATGATTTCGTTCGTGCAGAAAATCTTCTTAAAGAAATAGGCTACAACTATTATACCATCTTCAAAGAAGGCAAGCCAATTATGAAGAAACTATGATACCACCACCAACAACATAGTCATCCTTATAAAATACTGCTGCCTGTCCGGGCGTTACTGCCCTCTGAGGCTCATCAAATACACATAGGATTTCTTCTGCTGCTGTCCTCTTAATGGTGCATCTTGCACCCTTATGACCGTAGCGGATTTTTGCATTAACCACCATTTCATCTTCCAGATTCTCTATAGCCATGAAATTCAAGTCACTAACAAAGAAACGGTCTGTAAAAACATCACCAGCTTCTCCTATCACCACTTCATTGGTCTTCGGATCTAGCTTCATAACAAACACGGGTCTTCCAAGGGCAATATTTAAGCCCTTCCTTTGTCCTATAGTATAATGGGCTAAGCCTTGGTGCTTTCCAAGAATATTTCCAGAGGTATCAACAAAGTTACCAGGAGTAAATCCATAACCCGCTCTCTCCATATTTATCATATAGAGGGCTCTCTTCTCCTCAACAATCCTCTTATTATCCTCATCCTCTAGATACTCCTTAATAAATCCCGCATAATCATTGTTTGCTACAAAGCAAATCTCCTGACTGTCAGGCTTATTAGCCACAGGAAGCTTAAGCTTATTAGCAATAGCTCTAATCTCATCCTTAGAGTAGTCACCAACCGGCATCAAAGTATGCTCAAGCTGATACTGAGTTAAATTATATAAAGCGTAGGTTTGATCCTTTGCCTTAGTCACTGAGTTTTTAATTGCATATCTACCGTTAGGAAGCCTTGCTACGCTCGCATAATGGCCGGTAGCAATATAATCAGCACCAATAGACAAGGATCTTGCAAGAAGTGCCTCCCATTTAACAAATCTATTACATGCAATACATGGATTCGGGGTTCGTGCCATGACATATTCTGATACAAAATAATCTATGACAGTCTCCTTGAATTCCTTCCGAAAATTCATAACATAGTGTGGAATATCTAAAACAGAAGCTACTCTTTTGGAATCCTCAACTGCTCCTAAGCCACAGCAGCCGCCGTTTTCAGATATGGAGCATACATCCTCATCCTGCCAAATCTGCATAGTAACGCCTATGACATCATATCCCTGCTTTTTTAAAAGGTATGCCGCTACGGAGGAATCTACTCCTCCTGACATTCCAACTACCACCTTCTGCATTCTATCTCCAATCTAGAACCCTTAGTAGACTATCTCTTCTCTTTCCTCTTCTTCATGAATATCAGTCTTGGGCTTTGCTAATCCCTCTATCTTAATACCATTTTTCTCTGCATAGTCCCATAGGGCTGCGTGAATTGCTTCCTCTGCAAGCAATGAGCAATGCACCTTTACTGGTGGCAGACCATCGAGAGCTTCCATAACAGCTTTATTTGTAACCTGAAGAGCTTCCTCTATGGTCTTTCCTTTAACCAACTCAGTTGCCATACTGCTAGTTGCTACTGCAGCTCCGCAACCAAAGGTCTTAAATTTAACATCCCTGATTATACCATTCTCATCTATATCTAGGTACATTCTCATAATATCTCCGCACTTGGCATTTCCTACAGTGCCAATACCGCTAGGATTTTCGATTTCTCCCATATTCCTTGGATTTGAAAAATGATCCATAACTTTTTTAGTATACATAATATTCCTCCATTTATCTGTTAGTATTGGTAGCCACCAATATAATTATCTTCTACGAACAAAGTCCTCATACAAGGGTGACATTTTCCTAAGCTTATCTACTGTCTCCTTGATCTTATCAATAGTATAGTCTAACTCCTCCATTGTATTATCCTCATTCAAGGTGAGCCTTAAAGATCCATGAGCTATCTCATGAGGCAGACCGATTGATAGAAGTACATGAGAAGGGTCTAAGGAGCCTGAAGTACATGCTGAACCACTGGACGCACATATATTGTTCATATCCAACATAATAAGCAGAGATTCTCCTTCTATAAATTGAAAGCTAAAGTTAACATTGTTAGGAAGTCTCTTGGTTCTATGGCCGTTAAGCCTGGTATATGGAACCTCAGCAAGCACCCGCTTTATCAAATATTCCCTAAGCTCTGTCTCTTTCTTGGTTCTTTCCTTCATAGTGGTCGTAGCAAGCTCTACGGCTTTGCCAAAGCCTACGGCAAAGGGAACATTTTCGGTTCCTGCACGTCTGCCTCTTTCCTGAGCTCCTCCATGGATAAAGGAACGAATTTTTATACCTTTTCTTATATACAAGAAGCCTATACCCTTTGGTCCGTTTACCTTATGAGCGCTGGCACTAAGCATGTCTATTCCAAGTTCATCCACATTTATATCCAGCTGGCCAAATGCCTGTACTGCATCCGTATGGAATAACACTTTATACTTCTTGGCAATAGCCCCTATTTCTTTAATAGGTTGGATTGTCCCTATTTCATTATTAGCAAACATTATAGTGATTAATATTGTTGTAGGACGAATGGCCTTTTCCAATTGATCTAATTTGACAACTCCGTTCTCATCCACATCAACATAGGTTATCTCAAAACCTCTCTTCTGCAGATATTCACAGGTATGCAAGATTGCGTGATGCTCAATCTTTGATGTTATAATGTGCTTACCTTTGCCCTCATACGCCTCTGCGGTCGCTATAAGCGCCCAATTATCAGCCTCTGTTCCTCCGCCTGTGAAATAGACCTCCGCACTCTCGGTACCTATAGCATTAGCTATGGTGAGTCTAGCCTCATCAAGAGCCTTTTTATTCTGAGCGGCAAATTCATATACACTGGATGGATTACCATACAGCTCACTAAAGTAAGGTAGCATTGCGTCTACGACCTCTGGCTTTGTCTTTGTAGTAGCCGCATTGTCAAGGTATATCTTCTTTTCCATGTGGTCATCTCCTAATTTTAATTAAGTTGCATCTAGCATGTCTGATTAGTCTGTTTTACTTGTCTAATACCCGCTTCTGCTTGGACCTTCTTGCTTTCAGCTACAAGGTCAGAGAGCATGATTCCATCCACTGCGTCATTTATACTATCACTTATACGCTTCCACACATATTTTGTTACACATATATCTGAACTGCCGCATGGTGTATCAGTACTATTTAGTTCATAGCAATCCACAGGACTTAAATCTCCTTCCAGGGCACGGAGAATATCGCCTACAGATATTTCCTCAGCAGGCATGGCTAGTACATAACCGCCCTGTGCCCCGCGAATTCCATTGACAATACCTGATTTCTTCAGCCTAGCAACAAGCTGTTCCAGATAGTTCAATGATATGCCCTGTCTTTCGGCAATCTGGCTTAAGGCTACTGCCTCATCGTCGGTATTAACCGCTAGGTCAACCATTGCTCTTAGCCCATATCTTCCCTTTGTTGTTAACTTCATACTGCTGCTCCATTCTTCTAATAAACTGCGAAAACTTCTAATCTATCGCCGCAATCAGTCCATGGGTTATTGGTTTTTATATCCTACCAATTTAATTCCTATTAAATTACTCGGTATTAAATATATCACTACATGGTATATTTGTCAACAAAAAAAATGAGTTATTCATAAGTTACTACCTGTTCCAATATATTGAATAGAGAACTTCATCGGGGTAACTAATGTGAAGGTTAAGCAAGCAGCTTTAGCAGGAAGTAGGCATATTGGAAGAAGTAATATTCTTAAAGGAACACTAATTCTTACTCTGGCGGGATTCATCACCAGAGTTATTGGTTTTTTGTATAAAATATTTTTATCAAAGGTTATGGGTACTGAATGGTTGGGAATATATCAGTTGATATTTCCTGTCTATGGTATAGCCTTCACCATCTATGCAACAGGAATACAGACAGCATTATCCCGGCTTATTGCTGCTGAAATAGGTAAGAAAAATCCTAAAAACATCGGAAGAATATTAAGACTAGGCCTACTTCTTTCTGTCTCCTTAGCCTTGATTCTTTCCTTGCTTTTATATAGATTTTCTGATTATGTTGCAGTTAATTTCCTTTTGGAGCCAAGGAGTGCATCCTCTCTTAGGATACTAGCTGTGGTATTTCCGTTTTGTAGTATAACCTCATGCATCAACGGTTATTATTATGGACTAAAAAAAGCCGGTGTTCCCGCTTCGACACAGCTTCTTGAGCAGATGATAAGGGTAGTCGTAGTATATATAGTCGCTTACACAGTCGGCAAAGGCGATTTTCAGGTGACATGTGAAATGGCAGTTCTTGGACTGGTCATCGGAGAAATCGCCTCTAGTTTATATAATTTTTTATCTTTATTCATAAGCAAATCTCCAAAATCAATGCTATATCCAGGACCTGATCCTGAGGCTGTAACCCTGAGAAGAAAAAACATATTAAAGAATATTCTTCACTTAAGCGTCCCCCTATCAACCAACCGCTTACTAATAAATATTCTTCATAGTATAGAAGCCGTACTTATACCGACCCTGCTTAGAAGGTCCGGTCTTAGCACAAGTGATGCCTTAAGCACCTACGGAACATTAGTGGGAATGTCAATCCCCTTTATAATGTTTCCTACAGCAGTTATAAATTCCTTGGCTGTACTACTTCTTCCTACGATTTCAGAGGCACAGGCTATGGAAAATGAGGATTTGATTGGAAGGACAACTGCTGCCTCTATTAAATATAGCCTAATAATCGGTATTATTAGCACCGGCATCTTTCTTCTCTTTGGTAGGAATCTTGGAATTAGCATATTCAATAGTGAGGAAGCTGGATACTATCTAATAATCCTGGCTTGGATATGTCCACTTATCTATATGGCTACCACTTTAGGCAGCATAATAAATGGTCTCGGAAAGGCCCACATTACCTTTATCAATTCTATTGTCGGTACACTTGCTAAGATTATTCTAATAATATTTTTAATACCACAACAAGGAATCGGAGGATATCTAACTTCCTTACTTATAGGGCAGCTGATAATGACCATTATGGATTCTATCTATATAATACGTAATATTCATTTTCGCTTTGATGCAGTAAACAGCTTGCTAAAGCCTGGTATTATCGTTGCAATGTCAGGCTTCATAATAAAAAGTATTTATGAATATCTCCATAAAATAACGCAGATACATCAGGCAGTTTTCCTATTGTTATTCTGCTTGCTGTTCTGCGTTGTATGTTTAATTTTATTTATTATTACCGATACGATTAGTAAATCGGATTTCAAGTAGCTGAACTATAAAGCATATAGCTATTCTTTCCCTTGCTCTTAACTTGATATAGGGCCTTGTCAGCGCATTGTATGAGCTGCTCGTAATGAATTCCATCCTCAGGATATGTTGCAATACCTACACTGCCTGATATTGAAATATTACAGTTTTCATCAACATAAGTCGTATTTAGAGCTTTAATAAGGGTATCGGCTTTTCTGCTAATGGCTTTGTCATTTTCAATATAGCCTATAAATACCGCGAATTCATCTCCTCCGATTCTACCGATTATCTCACCCTCCGTAAATACGCTATGAATACTGCTAATTACATGAGTAAGAACTCTATCACCAAGAAGGTGTCCATGATTGTCATTAACCTTCTTAAAATCATCAAAATCAATGAACATCAATACATGCTTTCCGCTTCTATTTCCATTTATGTATTTTTCTATTTTCTTAATAGTAACTTCTTTGTTATAGACTCCGGTCAAAGGGTCCCTCGTTGCTTTATATTCAAGTGAATCCAGTTCACGCTTCTGATAATCAACATTAACCATCTTACCTATTACTCGACTTGGCCTATTCTCTTCACCATATATAGTCTTTCCCATCATCTGACACCAGATAAAATTATTATTACGATCCTTAATTCGGCACTCGGTTGTAATAAATTCCTTACCCATAGTCAATGCGTTACAGTACTCCAAAAAGATACCGTAGTCATCAGGATGAACTAAATCCTTGCGAGAAAAGAATTCCTTTACATAATCTGTTATAACAGGGTATCTACCAAAGAGCTCCGAATACTTTTCAGTATAAACCATTCTGTCTATATCTACGTAGTACTCAAACAATACATCATGAGAAAGTTCGGAGGCAATTCTATATCGCTCCCTGTCCATCCTAAGCATTTCCTGCATTTTCTTTTGCTCTGTAATATCAACAATAACTGCAGATACAGACTGAGCTCCATCCTTTGCCAGTGAATAGTTCCCATTTATCAGGCAATATATAATCTTACCATCCTTCTTTACAAGTCGAACTTCGAAATTAATGGACTCTCCTTCAATATTACGAACTTCTTCCAAAAATGTTTCCTTATCCTTAGAGTAAACAAAATCTATAATATTGTTTTTTTTATTATCCTTTGCCTCTTTCTTACTATATCCCAGCAGCTCATAGTATCCTCTACTTGCATAGTCGATTCTACAGGCATCCTCGGGTACAAAATGAATAAGTCCAGCATGGATACTGTTCGTAAGCTTACTTAACTCGAGTGCTGATTTTGTTATCTTCTTCTCTTTCTCTAATCTACAAACCATCAAGGCAAAAATAACCATGATTAATAAGCATCCTAATATAATTACGGATACTAACAATATAGTCGAACTATTCTGTATAAAACCTAACCATTTCATAATACTTGTCCCCACAGTATATCTGAAACACGCTTCTAATACCCGATTCATTATCAAGTAACTCTTAATTAAAGTTTATTATACAAATTATTCTTCATTGTCATATCTTTCACGATAAAACTTATTATATATTATCATATAATAAGTTTTATATCAATCAATTTATATATAGCTATACATTTACTAACTTTTTATCTATAATAATGACTATTTTTCTCATAAATAGAGATATTAATCATTACCCAATTAATTTATAATTCTTTCGAATTCTCTCAAATATAAATTGGCCTACTTCTAATTCTTGAAGTAGGCCTTGTTTTATTATCCTTTTGATAGCATCATATATTTAATTATGTTAATCATACCTACTTAGTTGATAAGCCCCTGTTCTTTAAGGAATTCATTGGCCACCTGTCTTGGCTGTTTTTGAAGCTCATCCACCTGGTAGTTTAGCTCAACCATAATTTCATTTGTCAATACCTCACCTAGTTCATTAAGAACACCCTCGATTTCGGGGTATTCGTCTAGCAATCCACTTCTCATAAGAGGAACTGCAAAATATGGTGGGAAGAAGTTCTTGTCATCCTCAAGCTGTACAAGTTCAAACTTCTTAAGTAAGCCATCAGTGGAGAAAGCATCCGTTACATCGGTTTCACTATTATCTATTGCAAGATACTTATTCGCCCCATTTATGCCAACTTCGCTTCCAAAATTAAAGCCATAATGTTTCTCAAGGCCAATAATACCATCTTCACGATTAAGGAACTCTAAAGAAGATCCTATGGTAAGCCTGTCTGCTACTAACGCCAGATCAGAAACCGTTGATAGGTTATACTCTTTGGCTGTTTCAGGTCTTACAGCCAGAATATAGGTATTATTAAAATTGAACTGCTTCAGCAGATCAATGTCGAATTGTTCCTTTAGTTCCTTCTTACTTACATCATATACCTCAATCATATCGCTGTTTGGTGAATATCCCAGGGTATCACCATAGATGGTGCCCGTATATTCCAAGTACATGTCTACATCACCAGATTTAGTAGCACCAAATAAAACCTGAGTACCACCAAGGTTATCCTTACGATTTACCTTTATGTCAGTGCGATCCTCAATCATATCGGACATCAAATGTACAACAACAAACTGCTCTGTATAATCCTTACCACCAATGGTTATGGTCTTGTCTGCCTTATCAAGGCTCCCTACCCAATTAGATACAAACATTACTACTAAAAGTGCAGCTACCATGCCTAGTATTACTTTTTGAGTTTTTCTAGATTTTATAACCATTTCCTTGGTATTACTACCAGTACTTTGTATACTTACGGGTGTTACAAGTTTTTCAACCAGTCCGAATATATAATCTACAATTAAAGCCAGGATAGCAGCTGGAATAGCTCCTGCAAGAATTTGACCATTATTGGTTGTACTAATTCCTGAGAAAATCAAAAAGCCTAGACCACCGGCACCGATAAAGGCTGCCATTGTCATAAGTCCTACTGCTGTAACAGAGGAAATTCTCACTCCAGCCATGATAATAGGAAGTGCCAGTGGAATACGAATTTTCACTAGGATTTGTACTCTAGTAAGCCCAATGGCTTTTGCAGATTCCAAGGTGTCCTTGTCGATACTCGTAATACCTGTATAAGTGTTCTTGATGATAGGTAATAATGAATATAAAATTACAATTACAACAGCTGGTAGAGAACCAATACCCAGAAGAGGTATTGCTAGTCCCAACAAGGCCATTGACGGAATTGCCTGTACAATATTTGCTCCACCTAATACTGTGTCACTTGCTTTACGAAAATAACTTATAAGGATTCCTAGGGGAACTCCGATTAAGACTGCAAGTCCTACAGCAACAGTCGTTAGTAGTATATGCTCTTTGGTTAAATTCATAACTTGATCTAAATTTGTCGTGATATATTCAAATACGTTCATTTACTCCACCTCCTCTTCCAGATACTGTTCACTTAGTGTTGTGATGAGAGTGCTCTGTGTTACGAGACCAAGGAGCAGGCCTTGATCATCGATGACTGGTATTTCGGAGATGTTATTTTCTTCAATAACCTTTAAAATCTCTACGACGGAGTCTTCTGGACCCACAGAAACAAAATCCTTAATCATTATATTTTCTACACTAATCGTTCTATCCTTGGCTTTTGAAATCAGCTTCGGTTTCACAATTCCGTCCATCCTTTTGCTCTTTTTGTCCATAACAATCAGACTATTAACCTTGTTAGTCCGCATCTTGTCTAAGGCTCTTGAAAGTGATAAATCGCTAGAACAGGTTACAATGTCATCAATCATAATATCCTTTGCACGAATGTATTCGGGAGATTCCCATATACGGTTTTTACCAACAAATTCATTTACGAAATCATTGGTGGGATTCTTCAGAATATTTTCAGGATTATCATATTGGATGATTTTACCCTTGTCCATTATACAAATCATATCTGCAATTTTAATGGCTTCACTCATATCGTGGGTTACGAAGACGATGGTCTTTTTGACTTTTGCCTGAAGGCTTACTAACTCTTCCTGTAAAGAAGTTCTTGTGATTGGATCCAGTGCTGAAAATGGTTCATCCATTAGAATAATTTCGGGATCTAGTGCAAAAGCTCTTGCTACTCCGACTCTCTGTTGTTGTCCGCCGGATAGCTCGTTGGGATAACGATCTAGAAAAGAATCATCCATACCCACCATATCCAAAAGTTCTGCCGTACGCTTCGAGATAGCTTCTACTGGTCTTTTCTCAGCACGGGCAATAATTTCAATGTTTTCTCGGATTGTCATGTGTGGAAAAAGTCCCGTCTGCTGAATGACATACCCGATGTTTCTTCTCAGCTTGATTTTGTCTTTCTTCGATATATCTTCTCCATTGATAGTAATGGTGCCAGATGTTGCTTTTACTAGTCTGTTAATCATTTTTAGTGTAGTTGTCTTACCGCAACCACTTAAGCCAATCAGGACAACTAGCTTTCCTTTTTCGATGTCAAAAGTTATGTCTTTTAGTACTGTTGTATCTTTAAATCTCTTACTTACTTGCCTAAATTCAATCATTAAAATCCTCCATTATTTTTACGTACAGTTATATATTATACATGAAAATGCACCCATATGCAAATTTGCGAAAATTACAACACAGCTTTTTATGATTCTTTTTTGAAAATAAGAGGATTTTTGGTAACAAAAAAGGTCGCTAATCAAGGAGTATTATTCCAATGATTAACGGTCATTTTTCTAGGTTTATTCACATACATCTTAAATCTGATAGTAAAAATAAACTATCTTAAATTTTCTAGTCTTTTTGCCCTTTCATAAGCAATCATCAACACATTGTATTAGATAATCAGTAATTTCATTACCACTCAGATTATCCAACCAAAGATCATTTATATTATCAAATGAAATATGAATGTTCTCAACAAACAACCCTTCACGTCTAGCCAACTCAGCATTATGCTTATAATCAAGATTACCAAACTTATCACTCCAATAAAGCAAAACCCCATCAAATCCCACTTCTTTAATTAGCTCATAACGTTCCTTATATGGAAGCCCATACCCAAACCAGTCTAATATGGTAATCATACAATTTCTCCTTTTTGTATATTATTTATCGTTATTATGGTTAACGTTAAGACGATATTTCTTGTCATTATCCTAAAAAAGACGTAAAATAGTTACAAAGCTAGTTCATAAGACCCTATCAAACAATATATGTTATAGTCAAGTTTGAACTAATTACTAGCTAGTAAAACTCAACAAATAAGGAGGGTTGGTGCCATGAACTGGGAACCGTGGACAGGCTGTTATAAAATCAGTGATGGTTGCTCAAATTGCTATTATTACGGACCACTTGCGAAACGTTACGGCCAAAATACTATTCAAAAGACAGGTGACTTTGATTGGCCTATAAGGAAAAACCCAAAAGGAGAATATAGGATTAAAGGTAATAAAATCCTTGCAACTTGTTTTGCGACCGACTTTTTTCTTCCTGAAGCAGACGAATGGCGTAAAGAAGTTTGGGCTATCATCAAGGAAAGAAATGATATAGAATTTCTGCTTTTGACGAAGAGAATTGACCGCTTCCTTGTATCGCTTCCGTCAGATTGGGGCAACGGATATGATAATGTGAATATTGGGTGTTCTGTTGAAAATCAAAAAATGGCAGACTATCGTCTCCCAATTTTTTTATCATACCCAATAAAGCGCCGTTTCATAGCCTGTGCCCCCCTTCTGGAAAAGATAGATTTATCACCTTATCTTCACGGGGTAGACCATGTTACTGTTGGTGGAGAGACAGGGCGTGAGGCACGTATGTGCGATTATGACTGGGTATTAGATATCCGTGAGCAATGCCTGAAAGCAAATACAACATTTTGGTTTAAAAATACTGGTTCACTTTTCAAACGTAATGAAGTGGTGGAAAGAATAAACCCCTTCAAGCAAACCAGTGTTGCAAAGGAGCTTGGCATTAACATTATTTAAGTTACACACATTGGTTGTCTCTATATAAAATTTATTAAATTTTCTCATCTATGTCTCCATGCTGTTCTATAATTTTGTAATAATACAGTCTCCTTGGCTGTCTATTCCGCATATCTTACTTTTGCTGATTTTATCGAAAGTGTAATAAGTTTTTTTAATACTTCCATATCTATATCTGAGAGCTTATTAACATAAACACACGCTTTACCTCTAGTATGCTTGCCAAACACATTTAATAATGCTTCACATTGGGGATCCCATAAATCAAGATAAAGACTGATCTTTGCTTTTCGTGGAGAAAATCCTGTGAGAAAAGCATCTCCCTCATGACCAGACGCATATTTGTAGTGATAGGTTCCAAATCCAATCATGCTATCACCCCACATTTTAGCTTCTAATCCTGTAGTCTCGGAAAATATGTCTAATAATTTATATGCATCTTCTCTTTTCTTTGGATTTTCAACCTTATCAATAAATTCTTTGACACTATTGTCATTTATTTTTGTCTTAGCTTCATACATATGAAATACCTCCTTTGCCTATACTTCATTATCCTTTTTTGATAGACTAAGTATAGCATGTTTGGGGATATTTAAAATATGTATTTCAATGATATAATCAATATAATCGTTACCCACTGACAATATGAATCGCATATTGCAAAAATTATTTTATTTATATAATTACAAGGTATATACTAAACACAAAGGAGGTCCGAACAAATGGAAAATAAAAAAAATGTATATAAAAAATTATTTAGCTCATCATTTTTCTTAAGTGCTTTTACCTTTGGTGGGGGATTCGTTATAATTCCGTTGATGAAAAGGAAGTTTGTAGATGATTTGAAGTGGATTGAAGAAGAGGAGATGTTAAATATAGCGGCAATTGCCCAATCCTCACCCGGTGCTGTTGCTGTGAATGCCTCTATATTGTTAGGATATCGTATAGCTGGTATATTGGGTTCCCTAGTCACAATTTTGGGTACAGTGTTGCCCCCATTGATTATAATTTCAGTCATATCTTTTTTTTATACCGCATTTAGAGAAAATGTTGTAGTTAATGCTGTTTTAAAAGGAATGCAGGCAGGCGTCGCAGCTGTTATTGCTGATGTTGTACTAAACCTTGGTAGTAATATTATAAAAGATAAAGACATTGTATTCATACTTGTCATGATAGGCGCATTCATTGCTACCTATTTCTTAAAAATCAATATCATGTACATTATTTTAATATGTGGATGTATCGGAGCGACAAAGATCCTAATTCAAATAAAAAAAATAAAAAAGGATGGTGATTTCCAATGATACTATTAGAACTATTCTGGAGCTTCTTTCAAATCGGTATGTTCAGCATAGGCGGCGGTATGGCAGCTATACCACTTATACAAAATCAAGTAGTTGATTTGCACCAATGGTTAACGCTATCAGAATTTACCGACTTGATCACTATTTCTGAAATGACACCTGGACCAATTGCAATCAATTCCTCTACTTTTGTAGGAACGAGCATTGCTGGTTTACCTGGTGCTTTAGTTGCCACTCTTGGATGTATTATTCCATCCTGCATTATCGTATCGTTTCTTGCATGGCTTTATTACAAATACAAAGAAATAACTGTAATACAAGGCATACTCTCTGGCTTAAGACCTGCTGTTGTAGCTATGATCGCGTCAGCCGGATTAGCTATATTTGCAATGGCTATATGGGGAGAGTCCGGGATATCAGCTGATTCGCAATCTATTAATTATATTTCTCTCATTATATTCGGAGTGGTCGTCTTCATATTACGAAAGTGGAAACCCAACCCCATATATGTGATGCTCGGTTCAGGAGTCATCGGAGGAGCAATTTATCTAATGGTATAGGTAGTACTCTGCCCTAACCAGTAATTTACCTGAATCATATAGGCAATAAGCTGTGGTCCTACCATTAATAGTCCAAACCATGGCTTACCCCCAAATATTTCATCTGCTGTAAAAAATCTTCTTGAAAGCTGCAAATCCCTGCTATTCCACACATATTAATACCTCCTAAATAGAGTAGAGAAATAATTGCTAAGAATTATTTCCCTCTCATTGAACCGTACGTACGGGTCTCGTATACGGCTCTACAATTTATATTCCAACATTTCTTAG
>JAQVQL010000108.1 GCA_028701595.1 Herbinix sp. | reverse complement strand
AGAACAGGAAAATCCTGTCGAGGAAAGTAGTTTCAGCTTAAGGACCTCTTTCATGGAGGAACGCTTTGATACGCCTAGGGAGGAGCTTGACAGATATTTCGAAGAACAGAGAGGAAATTGATATGGATAAGAAATTAGTTTTAATCGATGGACATAGTATACTATTTAGAGCATTTTATGGCCTTCCTGATATGACAACCTCTAGGGGAGAGCATACTAATGCTATATTAGGATTCTTAAGTATCCTGTATAAAATATTAGATGAGGAGAAGCCACAGTATCTTGCGGTTGCTTTTGATACCCATCATCCGACATTTAGGCATGACATGTTTACAGAATATAAAGGCACCAGAAAGCCCATGCCTGAGGAACTTAGGGAGCAGGTACCTGTGATGAAGGATGTCCTAAGGGCTATGAATGTGGTAGTGATTGAGAAGCCTGGCTTTGAGGCTGATGATGTACTTGGAACTCTTGCGACACAAGCAGAGAAGGAAGGATACAATGTGTCTCTAGTATCAGGTGACAGGGACCTTCTGCAGCTGGCCAGCAAGAAGATTAAGATTAGAATACCTAAAACAAAGAGAACAGGCACCGAGATTGAGGATTATCTAGCAGAGGATGTTCAGGAGAAATATAATGTTACTCCTAAGCAATTTATTGATTTAAAGGGGCTTATGGGTGACGCCTCAGATAATATTCCCGGTGTACCGGGTGTCGGTGAAAAGACCGCGAGCAAACTTATCGTAGAATATCATTCAATGGAAAATCTTTATGAGCATATCGAAGAGCTGAAACCTGGCAAGGTAACAAACTCTTTAATAGAGAATAAGGAACTGGCTTTTCTATCCAAGGAGTTAGCAACAATTTGTACAGACTGTGATTTAGATATTAATATCCAGGATGCTGTTCTTGAAAATCTTTACAATGAAGAGGTATATATATGGTTTAAGAATCTGGAGTTTAAGAACTTTCTTTCTAAGTTCCAGGATACGGAGATAGACCATTCCTTGGGAGTAGAGGAACATTTTAAGGTTATAGAGGAGCTTAATGAAGCAGATAGGGTCTTTGACAGCATTAAGTCCATAGAAGGACAGCCCATAGGACTTCAGATGGTTATAGATAAGGATGAGCTTCTGGGAGTATCCCTATGCTTAAGCGAGAAGCAGATATACCTAATACTACGAACCGGTATGATAACTGCGGATTATATAGAAGATAAAGCATTACAGCTTTTAAGGAATAAAGTATCTATGGCCGTTATAGGTCTTAAAGAACAGTTAGTATTCTTGAAGGCAAGTGAAAGGGATATGGTATTTGATAGTGCGGTTGCCTCATATCTTATGAATCCACTTACTGATACCTATCACTATGATGATATTGCCAGGGATTATCTTGGACTGACGGTTCCATCCAGAGCGGACCTGCTGGGTAAGATGGGACTTTTAGAAGCTGTAGAGAAGATGCCTAAGGAATTTGCGGTCTATGGATGCTATAGCGCTTATGTGGCATTTGCATCTGCTCCTAGACTAATGAAGTTACTATCTGATGAAGGAATGCTAAAATTATATGAAGATATTGAGATGCCTCTTATTTATACCCTTTATGATATGCAGTGGCGAGGTATTCGTGTAAACAAGGAGGCCCTAAAGGAATACGGGGACAATCTTGAGGTTGGCATCCTATCCTTAGAAAAACAGATATATGAACATGTTGGTGAGACCTTTAACATTAATTCTCCAAAGCAACTGGGTGAGATACTGTTTGAGAAGTTAAGACTTCCCTTTGCCAAGAAGACTAAGACAGGGTATTCCACAGCGGCAGATATACTGGAGAAGCTTAAGAGTGAGCATCCGGTTATTGCGATGATTTTGGAATACAGACAACTTACCAAGCTAAAATCCACCTATGCTGATGGGCTGGCGGTTTACATTCAGGATGATGAAAGAATCCATGGGAAGTTCCATCAGACTATAGCCGCTACGGGAAGAATAAGTAGTACGGATCCTAATCTTCAAAACATCCCGATCCGTATGGAGCTGGGAAGAAAGATAAGGAAAGTATTTATTCCTAATGAGGACTATGTGTTTCTAGATGCGGACTATTCTCAGATTGAGCTTAGGGTACTGGCTCATATGTCTGGGGATGAAAGACTTATAAATGCCTATAAGGAGGCAAAGGATATCCATAGAATTACTGCATCTGAAGTGTTCCATACACCATTTGATGAGGTAACCTCTGCTCAACGAAGCAATGCAAAGGCTGTTAACTTTGGAATTATATATGGTATAAGCGCCTTTGGCTTAGGACAGGATCTAAACATTACAAGAAAAGAAGCTGAGAGCTTCATACAGAGATACTTTGAGACTTATCCCAAGATTAAGAATTATCTTGATAAGCTGGTTGCAGAAGCTAAGGAGAATGGATATTCTACTACAATATTTGGACGTAGAAGGCCTATACCAGAGCTTTCCTCCAGTAATTTCATGCAACGCTCCTTTGGTGAGAGGGTGGCTATGAATTCGCCTATTCAGGGTACTGCGGCGGATATTATTAAGATTGCCATGAATCGTGTAAATCAAAGGCTAAAGGATAGTAATATGCGTTCGAGACTGATACTTCAGGTGCATGATGAACTATTAGTCGAGACTCATAAGGACGAGATAGAGGAAGTTAAGCTTATAATTACCAAGGAAATGCTGGGTGCAGCCAATCTAGATGTACCTCTCGAGACAGAGGTTAAGATGGGCATTAACTGGTATGAGACGAAATGACATATAAGGTGCTAGATGTAAAGGAGAAGGGTATGAAGGTAATAGGTATTACAGGGGGAATAGGTAGTGGAAAGTCTTTAGTAGCAGATATAATGATCAAAAAGTATAAAGCTTACTTAATCAATTCTGATAGTATAGCCAAAGAGCAGATGCTTCCTGGGGGCATCAGCTATAAGGGAGTGGTAGAATACTTCGGTAAGGAGATTCTTATGGAGGATGGGACCATAGACAAAGTCAAGCTATCCAAAATTGTTTTCAATGATAAAGATAAGCTACTTAAGTTAAATAGCCTCACACATCCCAATGTATTAGCTGAGGTACAAAGGATAATTGCCGAAAAGAGAGAGAGTAAGACTGTACCTTATTGTATTATTGAAACTGCGCTAATGATTGAAGCGGGCTATGATTTTGTATGTGATGAGGTATGGTATGTGAATTCTTCACAAAGTTCAAGAAGAGCTAGACTTAAGCAGTACCGTAGCTACACAGACGAGAGGATTGATGTAATATTTAAGAGTCAAAGTAAAGAAGAGGATTTTCTTAAGGCATATAAAAAGGTTATTTATAACGACGGTGATTTGTATAGGTTAGAATATCAAATCGATAATTTACTTAATGATAACAGCCCTGTTTTTTCTTGACAAAAGGAATCAAATGGGGGATACTCTATAAGAATATTATGCTATTAACACATATAACAGGAAGATAGGAAGATTGACATGAAATTATGCAGTATTGCAAGTGGCAGTAGCGGGAATTGTATATTTGTTGGTAGTGAGCGGACAAATCTGCTTGTAGATGCCGGTATAAGTGCAAAACGAATTGAAAATGGCCTGAATAAAATAGATATTAATCCTGACACCATCCAAGGGATTTTGGTGACTCATGAGCATTCGGATCATGTGTCGGGACTAGGAATAATGGCAAGAAGATATCACATACCAATATATGCTACATATGAGACAGCCATGGCTTTTCGAAACATCAAGTCTCTGGGTGATATATCTGGCGAACTGATTAACTATGTTGAATCAGATAAGCCCTTTATGATAAATGATATAAGCATTGAGCCCTTTTCCACATCTCACGATGCAGCAAATCCTGTATGCTATACCATGAAAATGGACGATGAGAAAGTGGGCATTGCCACGGATTTGGGTAAATATGATGATTATATACTTTCAAAGCTTGACGGTGCTGATTTGTTGTTGATAGAGGCCAACCATGATATAAATATGCTGATGGTCGGAAAGTACCCATACTATCTGAAACAGAGGATATTAGGAGATAGAGGACATCTATCAAATGATTTATCAGCCGAGCTTATCAGCAAGCTAATAAAAATAAAGAACCAGCATATAATTCTGGCTCATTTAAGTAAAGATAATAATTACGAGGAGCTTGCTTATGAAACCGTATTATGCGAGCTTAATAGACTTGGGACCCTCTCAGCAAACTTAAATCTAAGTGTTGCTCATAGGGATGTCCCTTCGGATATGGTAATAATCTAAATGAAAGGCGATGGTAGGGAATGAAGAAGACAGTAATCACAGTAGTTGGTAAGGACAGGGTTGGAATAATAGCAAGAGTGTGTACTTATCTTGCGGACAATAGCATCAATATCCTGGATATTTCACAGACTATTATTCAGGATTTTTTTAATATGATGATGATAGTTGATACATCCAAGTCTCCCAAGAAATTTGATGAGATAGCCGAGGAATTGGATCGGCTTGGAGCTGAAATTGGTGTGCTAATCAAGGCTCAGCATGAGGATATATTTAATAGAATGCATAGAATATAGATGGGAGAATTGGGCACATGATTAATATACATGAAGTCATCGAAACAAATAAGATGATTGAACAGGAAAATCTTGATGTAAGGACCATAACTCTTGGTATCAGCCTGCTTGACCTCGCCGGACCTGATTTATCAGAGGTTAATAATAGAATTTATAATAAGATTACACAGGTTGCAAAGGACCTGGTAGCTACTGGTGATAAGATACAAAGAGAATTCGGTATTCCTATTGTGAACAAGAGAATTTCAGTTACACCGATTTCTCTTATAGGTGCTCCCTGCTGTAAGACTATAGAGGATTATGTTACGATTGCAAAGACTTTAGATAGAGCAGCCCACGAGGTTGGAGTGAATTTTATTGGGGGCTACTCGGCTCTTGTGACAAAAGCAATGACAACCTCAGATGAGCTTCTGATAAGATCTATACCTCAGGCACTTCAGTCTACTGAAAGAGTATGTAGCTCTGTTAATGTAGGTTCTACAAAAACCGGTATTGATATGAATGCCGTGAAGCTTATTGGAGAGATTATTATTGAGACAGCAGAGCATACCAAGGAGCGGGATTCTATCGGATGTGCCAAATTAGTAGTATTTTGCAATGCTCCTGATGATAATCCCTTTATGGCAGGTGCATTCCATGGTATTACCGAGGGTGATGCAGTAATTAATGTAGGGGTCAGCGGTCCAGGAGTTGTAAAGAGAGCTCTTGAGACTGTCAGAGGAGAAAACTTTGAGACTCTTTGTGAAACCATAAAAAAGACAGCTTTTAAAATAACAAGGGTAGGTCAATTGGTTGCTATGGAAGCTTCTAAACTTCTAGGCATACCCTTTGGTATAGTAGACCTTAGTCTGGCACCTACACCCGCAGTGGGAGATAGCGTGGCAGAAATTCTTGAGGAAATCGGTCTTGAATATGCTGGAGCTCCTGGAACGACCGCCGCTCTTGCTCTCCTGAATGACCAGGTTAAAAAGGGAGGAGTCATGGCTTCCTCATATGTGGGAGGCTTAAGCGGGGCATTTATTCCCGTTAGTGAGGATCAAGGAATGATAGATGCTGTAGAAGCAGGTGCATTAACCCTTGAAAAGCTAGAGGCAATGACCTGCGTATGCTCAGTCGGCCTTGATATGATAGCAATACCTGGAGATACTAAGGCAACGACTATCTCGGGAATTATTGCGGATGAGATGGCTATAGGTATGATTAACCAAAAGACAACAGCAGTTAGGCTTATTCCAGTGATAGGTAAGAGTGTTGGAGATTATGTAGAATTTGGCGGTTTGCTTGGCCATGCTCCGGTTATGAAGGTCAATGAATTTTCCTGTGATAACTTCATAAACCGTGGAGGAAGAATTCCGGCACCGATTCATAGCTTTAGGAACTAAGATAAGAATATCTTTATGGAAAGGTATGGTGTATTATGATTAAGAGCTTGGAAGAAATGGATTACAAAGGAATATTTAAATACTTTAGTGAGATATCAAAGATACCGAGAGGCTCGGGAAATGAAATAGAAATTAGTGAATATCTGGTAAGCTTTGCAAAAACATGGGGATTAGTGTATACTAGGGATGAAGCAAACAACGTTATTATTATCAAAGAGGCTACCCCCGGTTATGAGGATGAGCCTAGTATTATGCTACAAGGACATATGGACATGGTATGTGAAAAGCGTAAGGATGGTACTCATGACTTTCTTAAGGATGGTATAAAGCTTCTGGTGGATGGTGATTATCTTCATGCAGACGGGACAACTCTGGGTGCCGATAATGGGATAGCGGTTGCCTATATGCTAGCTCTACTATCAGATAAAGATTTAAAACATCCTCGGATTGAAGCTGTAATAACATCAGATGAAGAGGTAGGGATGAACGGTGCAAAGGCACTGGATTTATCATCTTTAAAATCGCAGTACATGATAAATTTAGATTCAGAGGAAGAGGGTTATCTACTGGCAAGCTGTGCCGGAGGATTAACAGGAACCTGTACTTTGCCATTAAATCGCGTAACTGAAGAAGGCAAAGCGATAAAAATCAGCTTGGGTGGCTTAAAGGGTGGACATTCTGGTATGGATATTGTTAGCAACCGTACAAATGCCAATAAGCTTTTAGCACGCCTATTATATGATTTGAGAGAAAGAGTGCCTTTTGACGTCATCCATATGGAAGGCGGCTATAAGGATAATGTTATACCCCGTGAAGCATTTGCCAAGCTGCTAATATCAACTGAAGATTATAAGCAAATGACTGATAGTGTTGGGGAGATTATGCAAATCTATAAAAAGGAATTAGAGGGAAGTGAACCGGAACTAGATTATTCGATTGAGGAGCTGGGAGACGGTCAGTATTCACCACTTCATCCAATTTCCTTTGAAAAGCTATTGTTTCTATTGATACAGATACCTTACGGTGTTCAGGTAATGAGCTCAGACATTGATGGGCTTGTAGAAAGCTCATTAAATTTGGGCATCTTTCGTCTGGAAGAGGAAGAAGCAGTTATATGCAATTCGGTAAGAAGCTCCAAGAGTAGCTATAAGCAATATATAAGCAGCAGGCTGGAGTATTTGGTCGAATTTCTTGGGGGAGAGTATCTTGTACGTTCGCAGTATCCCGCTTGGGAATTTAAAAAGGAATCAAAGCTAAGAGATCATCTTCAGAAGCACTATAAGGAGATGTTTGGCAAGGAAATGAAGGTTGAGGCCATTCATGCCGGCTTGGAATGTGGACTTATCGCAGAAAAAAAACCGGGCATTGATATCGTATCCATTGGCCCTGATATGTCCCGTGTTCATACTATTGATGAAAGAGTAAGTATTTCATCAACGATTAGGGTGTATCAATTCCTAGAACGTATTATACAAGAGAAAATCAGTGAATAAGTAGCTTAATCTATAGAAAGTAAATATTAGAACAAGTGGTAGGAGATGGAAGTATGTCAAAAGATAATACGCATGATGATTTTGACTTTGGAAATAATCCGGAGTTTCAAGAAAATTTTTATAAGAATATTGATAGGGTGTTAAGTGATGAACCTATCGAATATGAGAATCCGGGAACTGAAGATATAGCTGACGCCGATTTATTAGAGGAGACAGTAGATCCGACTGAGGAAGACAGGGCGTCCGAGGAGATGGATACGATTGATGATACCATGGCTTATGGTGAGGAAGCTGCTGCTAACATAGAGGAATTGG
>JAQVQL010000107.1 GCA_028701595.1 Herbinix sp. | reverse complement strand
CAGCAATTAATCCAGCAACTTCCATCTCTCTTGGAGACAAAAGCATCTTAAACATTTGATTAGAGGTACCTTCAGTGGATACTCTGCTTCTTATAAATTCCAGTATATCCTTTTGAAATACACTTCCGCCTGAATTAATAACCCTAATTGCCGATAGAATTCTCTCCGCGGGGCTATTCTTTAGAATATAACCATTAATACCGGTTTGCAAAGCACGAAGAATAAGCTCGGGCTCATCAAATGTGGTAAGTAGTAGGGGATTTGAAATCTCCTCCTCCATAATTTCCTTGGCAGCAGTAATACCATCCATAAGAGGCATCCTGATATCAAGCATAACCACATCCGGTCTATACCTTCTCGACATTTCAACCGCCTCAAGACCATTTACTGCCGCACCCACACACTCCATATCACCCTGCGTCTCCAATATCATCTTTAATCCTTCACGTATTATGGCATCATCATCTGCCAGAAGCACTCGTATCATAACATCCCCCCTGCGTACCTGGTACCAGTCAGTTTGGTACCTGGTACCATTTTACAGTTCAATTTACAGTAAATATATTCGTAACACAGAAACCATTCTCATCTTTTGAAAAGAAGCATCTACCCTTGCAATTTACAGTTCTTTCTTCAATTGCATCTAAGCCCAAATGCTTTTCATATTCCTGGTCGGTCTTTCCGTTGTCCTTATATTCCACTTTAATTATTTTATTAAACACTTGAATGCTCAGAACAAACTCTGTAGCATTAGAGTGCTTTAGCACATTCGTCAGACATTCCTTCAGATTATCATGTATACATGCCCACATATCAATACTGATATTCTTTAAGTCTCCTGTTGTCTTTAGCTTGGAGGAAATATTATATCTTACCTTAAATTCCTCAAGAATTGCTGTAATATCATGTATGCCAAGCAGTGACTTGTCGGTTCTCTCTTCTCTAAGTGCCGTACGGATTTCATCCACACTTTCACGAAGATTTAGTATCGCTTTCTCTACACTCACTGCCGCCTTTTTATGATTCTCATTCATTTGCAGCATGGCAGCTTCCAGAAGAATTATACTACCCGATATTCCATGACCGATTTCATCGTGGATTCTAGCCGCAATTCTATTTCGTTCCTCTAGGGAGGCGGTGGTTTTTAAAGTCTTCATCAGACCGTTAAGATCAACAATTTTACTCTCGAGCTTCACAATTCTTTCTCGCAAAGTCTCATTTTTATGTATATAACCCTCTAGCTTAATTATAGCAAGTCTTGAAAATATAACCATAATAACTAAAGTTATTGATAGAAGCATTATATTAAGATTAACAGGTGGAAATATAAAAAATAGTAATATCAAGGCTACAATACTAATCTGATAGAACATTTCACTAGACAATAAAAGTTCAAGTAAATGCAATATCAATATAAGTAAAAGAGGAAATATTAGCTCGATTTGGATATAGAAGCAGGCAATTATTGAAGCTGATATAGTAAATAATAGCAAAGACCTCTTTTTCCACAGCCTGTCAATCAAAAGCTCCAACACAAAAATGCAAGCAAAGCTAAGAACCGATATGACTATTTTAATCATATCGACCTTAGCATTGCCCATCAGCATGCATGAGGCTACTACTGCCATCAGCTTTGTAATTAGATATAGGACTGGTAAATCCATCATATAATGAACCTAACCCCTTTTATTGTTTTGTGAAAATGACACTGCTCCTACTAAAAATGCCAGAACAGTAAATAAAACGATGATAATGATATTAGAGGATATATCTGTCATAGGATTATTCATAAGCTTAGTGACAGCATCCATGAACCAGAATTGAGGAAGAATTCTCGCAATATTCTGAAGCACTTCCGGTGACATATCTATAGGAAAATACGCTCCTCCAAGGATTGAGCCAATAGTACTATAGCCCATTATAACTACTGTTATACCACTTTTTGATTTGATAAGTATAGAAGCACTAACTAAAAAACAAGTAATAAAGAGTGATAATAGCAGCATGAGGATGAATAGCTTATATACTGGAAATCCTATGTCAACATCCTTAATGGCAATATAGCCGCAGTATATCACAACCTCTATCATCAATAGTATAAATCCAAAAATACTATTACCGGCTATATAATGAACCGGCTTAACAGGTGTCACAGTAATTCTATTATATACCCCTGTTGCCCTGTCATCTAAAATCATAAATGATAATACCACACCAAGTGCAAACATAATCTGAAGGAAAAAGCCTATAGTATTACGAAAGCCCTCTCTTTGCCTAAACTGTTCTAGGTCCATATCAAATGCCTTAGACTTAGATATGGGGATTTCAACTTCCTTATATTCTGTTATAAGTCTGTCAAATGCTCTCTGATCACCCTTTGCATTTATAGATAAGAGCTTAACTCCAGCAAGATAGCTATTCATATATGCCTCTAGAAATGCTGCATTTTCAAAGTCATCCGTAGATGTAATCGTAATATTTCCGTCCTGTCCAGAGGCAAACATATCGTAAAATCCATCTGGTATCTCTATTATACTTGAAATACTTTTATCAATCAATAATTCCGAAAGATAATCATAGCTTTCATGCTCTACCAGCTTATAATCCAGCTCCTCAGATAGATAGGATTTAAAATCCGTAGAAAGAATACTCTTATCATAATCCATAACCCCAATTTCTATCTTTGACAAAGCAACACTACCCACAAATTGCCCCATTAGGTAGATTAGTAAGCTTAATACTACACCGCTAAAGACCGAAAGAAGAATCCCCATGCGATTTCGCTTTATATTTGATTTTACTAATAGAATTATATTCTTCATTGCTCCTCCCTTCTACTAAAGCCAATTGATCCTATAACCAGCATAATAAGTGAGAGGATAAGGCAGACAATAATTACCATATTAGCCCTATCATACCTGCCAAATATAGCTAGATTAAAAGCAGCCTCCTGTATTTGATATATTGGTAAATACTGCGATAATCCATCTATAAATATTTCCTTAGAATAGGTACCCGATAAGAACATCATAACCCATACAAGCGGAAATGTGATAACTGTCGGATTTGACTTTGAATATAATCCAATAACTGCTCCAATCAATATGACTGTTAATGTGACAACTAAAAACATAAAAAACAAATACAAATTATCAAGCAAATTAGATGAGTAGTTTGCACCAAAGACAAACACACTAACTATCATCAATATAGATATTTGTAGTATGATCTGGGGTAGTAATCCAAGTACTTTTGCAAAGAATAGCTTTACCTGATTAATTGGTGCTATCTTCAAACGACGCATCGTCTTAAACTGACGCTCTCCTAAAAAGCACATTGTCCCCAACATAATGCTCATAAATGAAAGCATAGACATCATAGTAATGGCGTAATAATCAAGCATGGTTCTATTAATGCCCATATCCTTTTGCCTGATAAAGCTAGCACCTGAATCCACTGAATTCATAGAGTCCATGATAGCTATTGGGTTACTCTTAACAATAACATTTACTGCTCTATTTATCTGAGAAAAACCACTCATTATTGCACTAATAGTTCTGTTCTTGATTCGATCCATTCCCTCATATATCTGTATCTCCATTGGACTATTTGTAAATACTATGGCAGCAGCTATATCACCCTCTCCAACCATTTCTTTAGAAAAATCTAAATCCTCTGTCTTAATAAATAATATGTTCTGTTCATCGGAGACTCCCTCAATAAAGGCATCAATAGCCATAATATCCATGATTTCTTCAGTTTCTACCATGTAATGAATCCTTAGCTCTCCTATTGTATCCTCTGCCTTATCAAGGTTGGAAAGTAAATTTCCCAATAAAAATACCAGTAATACAGGAAAAATCAGAAAGAAGAAAACATTACTTTTATCTCTTAGAAAGTCCTTGGCTTCCTTAATTATTATTTGAAGCATGTCATCCCCCCTATCGAAGCTCTCGACCTGTTAAGGTCAAGAAAAGCGTGTCAAGATTTGGCACCTCAGACTTAATGCTGTTAATCGGAAGCTCCTGTGCAATAAATTCCTGAATGATTCTTTCAATACTATTCTGTTCGACAGATATATCTACCCTAATATTATAACCCTCTATTGAAACACCCTTTACGCCAGGCATTAGCTTTACCTTCCTAGAAAAAACATCCCTATCAAACCCTAGAGGTATTTTTGTTTCAATATAAACAGTTAGAACATCAGTAACCATTGATACAAGCTCCGGCTCTGTTCCGCATGCTATCATTTGGCCCTTATCAATAATCGCTATCCTATCACAGATTTCCTCAACCTCCTGCATATAATGAGAGGTGTAGATTACCGTGGCTCCTCTATCTCGAAGTAGTCGAATTGAATTTAATATATGCTCCCTAGATTGTGCATCCACCCCGACCGTGGGCTCATCCAATACAATAAGCTGAGGATTATGTGCTATTCCGCAAGCAATATTTAATCTTCTTCTCATACCACCAGACATCTGCTTAGGTTTCATTTTCATCTTATCTGACAATCCTACAAATTCCAGGGCCTCCTGGACATTTTGCATGAGATTGCTACCCCTAAGACCATATAGTGAAGCAAAAAACTTAACATTTTCCAGTGCATTTAGGTGGTCATATATGGCAATATCCTGTGGAACCATACCGATTAATTGCTTAACATTTTTTCTATTCTTCTGTATATCCAGTTCATTAATTATAACCTCACCACCATTAAAATCGGTCAAGGTTGTTATTACATTCAAAGTAGTGGATTTCCCCGCTCCATTTGGCCCAATAAGACCGAATATCTCACCCTTTTCTACTGTAAAGCTTATGTGATCCACTGCTGTAAGCTCACCGTATTTTTTTACTAGACTGTCAACACTAACATACGACATGTTTATTTCTCCCTCATATTTTATTTTTATAATAGTACCTATATCGGAGGAATTTTCCTCCCCCTCTTTTGAATTAATCATAGACTTTAATTCCATAAAGAGGAAGTGACAGCTGTTATAACCTGCACATGACAAATGTCATGTTTATGGTACCTGGTACCAATTCGCAGTGTACCTGGTACCAATTCTTACCGTACCTGGTACGGAAGTACACAATTTGGAAAATTCATTGAAAATTATAATGATTTCATATATAATAACTTTAGTTAATGTACAGACAAGACAGAACAAGGAGGAATACCAATGTCAACTAATGTTTATGACATACTACAGGAACGTGGGTTTATCGAACAGTGCACCCATGAGGATGAGGTTCGAGAATTATTAGGGAAGGAATCCGTTACCTTTTATATAGGCTTCGATGCTACTGCAGACAGTCTGACCGCAGGACATTTCCTTACAGTTATGGCTATGATGCATATGCAACGTGCTGGACATAAGCCGATTGCACTTCTAGGAGGCGGAACCACTATGATAGGCGATCCTTCTGGCAAATCCGATATGCGTACTCTCATGACCAGAGAAACCATTGACTATAATGCAGGCAGATTCAAGGATCAGCTTTCCCAGTTCATCGATTTTAATAATGAAAAAGCCATCATTGCAAACAATGCAGATTGGCTCCTTGATTTAAACTATGTAGAATTTCTACGTGAAATCGGAATTCATTTTTCTGTCAATAAAATGCTTGCGGCAGATGCCTATAAGCAAAGGATGGAGAAAGGACTTACTTTCTTTGAATTCAACTACATGCTAATGCAATCCTATGATTTCTGGAAGTTAAACAAATTATATAATTGTACACTTCAGCTGGGAGGAAATGATCAATGGTCCAATATCATTAGTGGTGTTGACCTGATTCGCCGTAAGGAGCAAAAGCCGGCATTCGGACTAACCTTTAAGCTTCTAACCACCAGTGAAGGAATAAAAATGGGCAAGACCATGAAGGGAGCCTTATGGCTTGATCCTAATAAGACCTCCCCTTATGAATTCTATCAATACTGGAGAAATATCGAGGACGTTAAGGTTGAGGAATGCTTAGGCCTACTTACATTCCTTCCTATGGATGAAGTAAAAAGACTTGGTGCCTTAAAGGATGCCGAGATTAACAAAGCAAAAGAAGTTCTGGCCTTTGAGATTACAAAGATTGTTCATGGTGAAGATGAAGCTACAAAAGCTCAGGAAGCCGCAAGAGCATTATTTAGTGGTGGAGCAAAATCCGAGGATATTCCCACTACAACCTATCCTGCTAAAAGCTTTGCAGAAGGAATCGATCTTATAACCTTAATGTGTGATTCCAAGCTTGCAATCTCTCGCTCTGATGCTCGCCGTACTATACAGCAGGGTGGTGTTACCATAAATGATGAAAAAGCAGACAGCTTTGATATGATTCTTACAGACAAGAATTTTGACTCAGACGGTGCAATCCTGGTAAGAAAAGGTAAAAAATCCTATCATAGATTCATGGCTGAATAAGAAATTATTATATAAGAATGGAGTTGATATTATGCAAGAATATATACCTTTTTTCCAAGCTGAAAAAAGAAGTATCGCAGAAAAACTGGCTAAATATTTTGAATACTCCGGCTTAGAAACAAAAATACATTTTGATGAAGAAAAAGACTCTTATATTTTGTCGGTGCCTTCAAAGAAAGAAAAAGAAGCCAAAAAGTTCTATCAAGCATTTTATTTTGTTGAAAGAGATAGAATTGAGGATGAAGAAAAGAACCCTGACTCCATTGAGGAATATGGTGAAAACAATATTCTTTCTAGTATTTCAGGTGATGAAGCCTCTGAAATTAGTGCTACTAATGAGACTTTCACTAATGATATTACTTCAAATCATGAAGAACTTAATCCCGAGGATATTATGTCAGATGAAAACACTATATTGGATGGAGATATTATATCCGATGAAAATATTGTATCCGATGAAAATATTGTATCCGATGAAAATATTGTATCCAGTGAAGATATTGTATCCAATGAAGATACCGTCGAAAAAGTCACTGAGGATTCTGATGATACTCTATATGACATAGAAAACGGACAGAAAGCGCAGGTAAAAAGCTTATTATCAGCCTCTGGCAGCTATGTTATGAAAGAAGAAAAATATAAGGATTACATTGGCACTCAATTCGTATTCATTATATTAGGAATTGCCGGAATAATATTTGTATTCCTAAATGCTTTTGAGGTCCTCACCTTTTTATCTGGCCTCTTCCCTAACCTTATCATGGGAGCGCTCTTCGTATTCTTCATCTATGTGGGTCTTTCTACAGGCAGAAAAGCAAGACTACTTAAGCAAGAAATTGAAGGTGAGAACCAATTGACAGATCAGATTAATCAATGGCTTCGTACCACTGTCACCGATGAATTCTTAGCTTCAATCACCAACTCCGAATTATCAGAGGAGCTTGATTACATCAAAAAAACCGATACAATTCGCGACATGCTTAATAAAGAATTCGGTGAACAAAATCGTGATTATCTCGACCGATTGATAGAAGAATTCTATACAGAAACATTCGATGCATCAAATAATTATATTGAGGAAGAAGTCAAATAATTTAACAATTCTCCTATAAAATCCAGACCTGTGTCAATCTGACACAGGTCTTTTTGTATCATATTTAATACATTGGTACCAGGTACCGTACCCGGTACGGTACCTGGTACCAATGTCAACCAATTGAGTGCAATCAGTTGACATTTAAAATAATTCTGGTATACTAATTCTAAAAAAGGGCGGTTCTACATGGAAATAAAGCAAAAAATATTGAAAATACTTGAAGCAAATAGAGGAAGAAATGTTAATGGGTCAGTAATGGCTGAAAAGCT
>JAQVQL010000106.1 GCA_028701595.1 Herbinix sp. | reverse complement strand
CTCTTCACTGGATCCATCATTATATATGCCCTTCACTGTTATTGGTAGCTCTTCTCCTTGGGTAACCTCCACATATATAGGGTTTACTTCTATTCCTATAATAAGCTCTCTACAATAAGGACAACCCTGATCTGTATCATCCGCATTTAGCTCATATATTTGGTTACATCTAGGACATTCCTTCAGTAAAGCACTTACTTTTACTATTACAGTGGCGGATCTTGTAATCTCCCCCTCTGCATAGGTTACTACAACACTTTGTAAAGCGATATTTGCATCATTAAAGCCTGAAATATTGTATTCTAAAGAGTTTAACAATTTACTTGTCCCATCATCGTAATTAGCTCTTACAGTTAAGGCAGGCAAAGAGTACCTTTGTATATCTTGGTATTCGGGAAAGACAGCAATAGAAGTAAGCTTTCTTATGGGAATTACTGTAATATTAACAGTACATGTTCTCGTACCTGCAGTTTTTGCATTACCTACAAGTCCAGAATAAGTAAGGGTTACAGTCTGGTTGCCGATTTGATTAGCTATAAAGTTACTTGTACAATTAACTTCTCCTTCATGTCCGTCTAAGTAAGTAGCTATAGCAGTGGTATTTATCGCTTGTCCTTTTTTTACTGTTTGAGCAGGATGTTTTGCTCTTATTGAGGACACCACTTTATTACATATGGGCTGTATTTCAACTCCATTTACGTCATAATACTTTCCTTCTTTTAAGCAAGGTCCTTTATCTATTTCTCCTGAACCACCCTCAGCATTACAGGCAAAGTGAGAAAAAGAGACAGGGGCATATCTTTTAGTCCATGATATTCCATCTGTACTTGTATATGTATAATAAGAGTAAGAGCCTGGTCCTGTCTCTTTACTACCAGCAACTATAAATCTATCATCAAAAAACACCATTTTATTTCTTACGGCTGATATGTCATCAATATTATGATTTGTTACTCTTTCCATATTACTTAAGGATGTTCCTCTGATTAATACGGATGTATAATAATTATTCTCAAGCGATCCAAACCCTAAATATATTCCATTCCCGTATCTAAAGTCATAATCTCTATGTGAATAAAAATAAGAGTAATAAGAAGTAGAGTATACGCCAGGTACTTGGTATCCTCTGCCTGAACTGGCAGCCACGGTATAGTCCCCCGCCTGAGAATAATTTTCACCATCAGAGAGTGAAGAGTAAGTTCTGTTTGCTAATGTTCCATTCTCATTTATTTCCCAATTAAAGCGTCCATAAGAAAATGAAGAATTATAATAACCTGGAGAAAAACCCAGTAATATTTTTTTTGTTCCTACTTTTGTGATTGATAAACCTCTTATATATTGGTCAAAAGACTCTACATACTCCCAATTAATCAAATCTGTAGACCTTAATAATACACCTTTTGTAATAGAATACGGATTTGCATACCCTGTTGGTTTTTCTGCACTTGAAGATGCATAGTAAACGCCATTTCCAACATGAACTATATCAATAATATCAAAAGGGTCATTTCTCATTGTCAGGTCTGAAGGAATTCCACTTACATTAAAATTACTGGAGATATCAATCCAATTTATGCCATCACTAGATACACTTATATGTCCCCATGTACCTATTATTACAAATTGCCCGTTCATATATGTTAATTTTCTAAATTCATAGCCAGCAGATGAATTATTCGGGAAATTGTTCCATGTTTGACCATCATAAGAATAATACATATATAAATTATTATCATAAGCTCTTTGTCCCGCTCCTATTATGATTTTTTGTACATCATTCTCATATTCGCAGTCCGTACCATTACATACATGAAGATCATCTGCATAGCAATCAGCAGTATGAGTGTGAGCAGCATATGATTGTATTTCATTATGTGACAATTTTTTAAATGAAGAAGTCCTAATTGGCCTCAAATTAGTTTCAAGAGAATATTCCTCACCCTTTACTGGTCGTATATCCCGAAGTTCGATATCATACATTTCCTCGGTGGTATCAAGAAAACTAACGTATTCCTCATACATCTGCTTATCTAGGTACCCTTTTTCTCTTATAGCGTGGCTAAATTGTTGCGTTCTATTATCAATCAACGCATCAATACTATCATTATTTAGCCCCCCAATATATTGAAGTGGAAATATTAATAATAAAACTACAACTAAAAATCCAGCTATAAGTCTCCCCGGAAATTCCATGACTGCTCCTTTAGTATTACATACCCATGTATGTATATATAATCATTGATACATGCCTATTTACATCATACAGATATTCTTTATTATAATAATTACCATCTCTTACATAAGAAAAATACAATTCATAGTCATGCCCGTTTAGCGGGACTATATTATCATCAACCATTATGGGAAAATCTCTATACCCCATAATGGCTGCATATACCTCAATATCAGAGACTTCATTGGTATTAGTCATGTTATATTGCTGATATACATTATTATCTTCTATTACTAGAATAGTGATATTGTCGGTTAACCGTGTTAATGCTTTTTGTTGTGACGTTAAATATATCAATCCTAGACCAAGCAGTAATGCTCCTAGTATCAATTCAATTACATGTATAATCGAACAACGCAAGCTTCTACCTCCGATTGCATTTAATTCTGAGTAAACTTAACCCCGATAATTACTCTATTTTTTGTTCTTATAACTTCACCAGTAAAAAGCGCAGTTGGTTTAATATAGTATTCAATACTTGAAAAGTTTCTAATGTTGTCTATCTGCGCATTATTAATATATGTATTTGTGTAGGTGATTTCTGAAAGTTTTGTCTTAACCTCTATATATAACGGGGCTGTTTCTGATAATAAATAATCTCCCAAATTTTTCTTAATAAAGTTAACTACCTCTGATCCTCTAATGACCTCCCCATCATATACTTCTATATCATACTCCGCATACTCAGACGCTAGCTTCTCTGTATCAGAAATAATTATATCTGCAACCCTAGTAGTGCTATTAACAGAATTTATAATATATAAAACGATGATACCCACAAGTATCACTCCAACTACAGCTATAAATATATGAGGAACCATGTCATTGTTTTTATTTTTCATTGCTCTCACCACCTACGGCTTATTATTAAGTTAATTAACTAGTATTTTTAATCAACCCCTCTTATTTCTGTTGTGTAAATATCAATCCCGTGATTACGTTGTTTTTGTCTCTAGTAACGTCCCCTTTAAATATACCGTTTGGATTTATATATCTCTCCTCTCCCTTACTAGGGGCAGGCGAAGGATAAGGGGCAGGAGTAACAATTATATCTGCCAATGTTTTATATGAAATTATCACACCTTCTAAATCACTGCTGCCATCTGCTTTTTCATTAATTAAATCTTGCAATAAACTACCAGTAATTGTTCCATCATCATAATAAAGTAAATCAAATTCTGCCATCGAACTAATTGCACTATTTATTCTTTCAGTACCCTCATTTAGATCTTTTTGCTTGTCTTTAAACACTCCTGTCGACCATGCAATTATCAGTCCCACTAATATAACCGCTACTACAACAAGAAATATTTTTACTGCGATATCGCTATTCTTGGTTTTCATCATTTCCTCCTAATATAATATATATTTTATAATCAACAACGGAGGAATTCTCCTCCTTAACATTTACTCTTATTAATACCAAGCTGTATTTTCAAGCTCTGATAACAATTGGTTCAACTCCCTCATGGCAGACATTAGTGCCGGCATCAGTCCATATGTGAAAAGCATGAGGAAGGGTAGCGCTGCTAGAATATAAGCTCTTATAACTCTCTTTCTTATAGATTTTTCATTAGATAGCTTTCTTTTTGACATATATCCATCTTGATCAAGCTTTATCTCACTAAATGCCTGGCTTATAGGCATTTCATCACACAGAATAAGATTCTCAATTATTCTTCTGAATTGCTCATAGGGTTCTCTTTCCTTTAAATCATTAAGCGCTGCTAAATCACCTGATGCATATTCGTCTATACATATTCTTAAAGATTGTTTAAATACAATCGCAAAGGATTCCATCTCAACTAATATATGCTTAACGGTAACCGTTTCGTTATACATAAGCATGCCAATAATGGCATTAAATTGATTAACCTCATCCTCCACTGCATCTCTGGATACTGAGGAGCTATATCTTAATATTATTTTGGGAATATAATAAGCAAAGTAACTTACTAACAGACATACAAGGAAATCTAGAAGTGAGATATATTCGTTCTGATATTTTTCCACCCTATGTAAAATGTTATTAGCTAAGGCTTCTGAGATCAGTGAGTTATAATAGATTCCGTCCCTATTAAATGCCCTGATTATATCATCCTTATTATTTGGAGCCGTATCCCTCTCTTCAATATATTTTCTTGTATAAGTTTCTATAGTAGCAGCCATAGTATCATATTGCGTAGCCTTTGCAGTAGATGTTAGGCTTTCTATTTCATGAATATTAACCGTAATCAGCTGCCTACGGCTATATTTATGAAGATAAAACGTAATACTTATAGATATAAAAAATATAGCCAATGCAATAAGAAAGCTACGAAGCGCAAAATGTCTAGCTCGGATATTATTACCACTATTTCGTAATTCTCTTTGTAATCTTTCCTGTCTGGAAGCATTCTTGTCACAGTAGTTATCCATTATTTTTTTAATAAAGCGAATTCTATCTATACGAAACAACCATCTGTGGGTAGATAAGTGAAATGTAGAATATTCAGCGCTTTTATGCATGATCATATAAATTCCCAATATAATTACTAATAACCCAATATCCAGTAAAAAGCCCTGCTTGCCATAATAAAAATCAACCATATTTTCCTTTAAGCTAATTGCAAATTGTTTCACTATATCTATGCAGAATATTGGTGCTATAACACATAATATCACACCCATAAACTCCATGTTTAGTCTTTGAAGCTTATCTATTTCTATATTTATTTCTCTTTGTAAATTTTCCATGTTTCTTACGAAAAGAGACTTTCCGTCATATGCCTGATCACCTCTTTCCATAATTCCTACACATTGACTTACAAAAGCACGCAGATACTTATTTGGTATATTGTCATAATATATCCTTAGGCTGTCTTCTCTGTCACCAGAATGTAAAAGTGTATAGATCTGATCTACAGCCGCCTTCATATCTATACTAAGATGGTCTCTGGCTGCATATATAGCATCATCAATACGATAGACCATATAATAATAATGTATTACATCAGTGAGCATCTTTTGCATTTCTACAAGCATCTTAATTTCATGCCTTTTAGCTATGCGACTTACAACTTCTGAGTTTATAAGAAATATCGAAAACCCAGCTGTAATCAAGGTTATTAGCCTTCTATTGCATAAATAGATTAAGAAGAAGGTACTGATACTTATAGTCCAAGATATCAAGCACGAGGCTACTGTCCTGCTTGCAATGGTTTTTCTATCACTTGGGCATATCATGCGATAACGATATGATAATTTTTTGATATAGCTATTTGTAAGCGGGAAATTATTAAGATATACATAAAGTTTAAGAATTAATAGATTAAAGCTTCTAGACGCATTCCATACTCCACCATTTGATATCATACTGCTTCAACCTCACCCCCTTGTATAATCGAATTAAACTCCAGAAATGCTTGTCTCTTATCAGGTGGTAGATTATGTAGAATGACTTTTGCTAAACCTTCACTGATAGGATTTATCATTTTATAGCTTCCGTCTTCATAAGTAATAATGTCTCTTGTATAATAAGACTTCTCGCGGGCGAGAAGCTTTAGATAGTGGGAGATCTCCCAAAGGTGTCCAATTACACCTTTATCCCCATCAGGAGACCTCTCTTCACTATCATATGGAATTATCTCAGTTATTCTTTCAATATGCCTATGGCCATCGTTCTCCTTTACACAATGTACATCAAGATGAATTAGTCTTGCCACCATGGACTGAATGTTACCCGACCCAGAATTACTATATCCACCAAGAGAATGGACGAAATAAGAAACTAATTCATCAGATGTCGGCCAATGACCTGTTGTTATTACTCGTTTAGTTCCAGCTAGAAGAAGATTAATTAGATGCTTTGCATGCTCTAAGCTTTCTGTTTCTCCGAATAATATGGTATGTGCTTCTGAGCTTTTAAGAAGCTCTATAAGCTTTGGAAATGGAAGCCTTTCACTTGGTCTTGTACCCAATATATTTTTATCTGAGTAAGCATCATTTAGATAAAGCTCAAAATCTGCTTCCAGTGTCCTTATTGGTTGCCTTTTATCAATTTCTTTAACTGCAGCTCTTGTATATGTCGTCTTGCCCGAGTTCTGGTCCCCCGAGAAGAATAGATTTACACATCCATGGATAGCCCATTTTATAAGGTCTATAGGATAATGACTTCCTTTGTCTATTATTAGGTCCCCTAACTCAAAGGATGCTGTATTAGCAAATTTACGAACAAAAAATGTCCATTGTGTTGCATTGTTAGGCCTAAATACTGTGACACGACTTCCATCTGCCAGATGTGTTTTTATTCCACCCTCAGCAGAGGTTAGATGTCCTATTCTTCCATGCTCGGCTAAATTCTTGCATATACGCCTAATTGCTTCATTTGTCCTGAAGGATAAGAACCTTAAATGAATCGGTTTTCCCTTATAGATAACCCATATACTCTCATGGGTTTGAGATTTTTTATGACTTCCCGAAAGTATATCATCCTCCATATATATATAATTGTTAGTGGTGATTCCTGATACACCGCCAGATATACTATCTATTGATATATCCTCCATTATTAGCAAATCAACTGCAGATAAACCATATGTCTCCTCATAAACTCTCTGGGCTAAGACATTTAGCTTATCATCAAAGGACAATGAATGATTAATCATATTATATGCCTTATTTATATCTTCATCGGAAATGCTATAGTAATACCCATCAGAATCCTTAAGAAGCTTATCAAGCTTGGCCATCTCACATATCCCCTGAAACATTTTGTGGCTACCATTTTGTTTTTGTAGGTACATCATTATTTCAAATTTATCTTTTGCTGTAAGCTTTTCGTTATCATGGAATGGTATTATATCTTCAATAGAAGCTTCGTTAATTTTCATAATGTTCAGCAAGGTATTCTTTGCCCTGGCCATAACTATATTTTTTGAATACATATCACCCTGAGAGCATTTACGTATTGCATTACTCAAAGAGCGCTTAAGAGTTCGCCTATTTTCGAGATCTCTTTTATTAAGGTTTAGGACATCCATATCCATATTAATAATGTTCTTTATTGTATCTTTAAACTGCTCACATGCATAATCTAATGAGTAGATCTTAGTGGTATATTCATCAAATTCTACCTTTGCTTTAAATATATAGAATATAGTTATTACTACACAGGTTAGAAGTAATATAGAAACTATCAATTCTGTAGGCTTCATGATCCGCTCCCTTCTATCAGAGCTCCTCTACTGCTTGTATTAATTATATTCATAATTTTCTTTGTGGTACGACAGGCCTGATTAAAAAAATATTCAGTTTCACTCACATAAGAATTTCCGGGTTTTATTATCCTTTTTATTCTCTCTTTAAAGTTATACTTGTCTGCTACTTTACTACTAAGAAGACCTTCTCTTACCATGCTCAAAATATTACAGTCATTTTGAGCATCCATATATTTTGTGCAATAGGGAATTACACCTGCATTATCTTTATTAATATATTTTCCGAGTTTTCTTATGCAGTTGATTATATTGTATCCTGAATATCTATCATAATTGCCAAATATGAAGAACACATTTTTATGCTTATTAAGCATTTCTCCGTATTCTACAAAAAACTTACTAATTATATAATTTCTTTGAGTCAAATTAATTACAATCACATCTGCTGATGACATAAGCTTGGTGGATAGGTCATCCTTACCGCTATTTGTATCAATCATTACAATATCAACATTATCCTCAGC
>JAQVQL010000105.1 GCA_028701595.1 Herbinix sp. | reverse complement strand
GCAAAATGGATAATCATTTCCACAAATTGTAGTACTTCCATTTACTGATTGATTCATAATATTCTCCCATCTTTTAATGAGTATATTTGTCCTATAATCTTATAAAACTCTATTAAAAAATTATATTTCCTCATAAACATTACCACATTTGATAATGTTTTACAATTGATTATCCCCGTTATAAATGCCGACCTGGTTTCCCAAGTCGGCTATGGCATTTTCTCGCACCCTATGCTTTTATTTCCATCCCATCCTTGAAGGTAATACGAATATCTTCCTTATTATTAACTGTGATAAATTCTACAAGGCTACTCCAAAGGCTCTTGTCGAATTCATCTATCAGCCGTTCCTGCTTCTGTAGCCTTTTAATAAAACCCTTCAGGATTTCTGCCTTGGCTTTCTTTTTAGCTATCATATCCTGCTACCCTTCGTTTCTTCGCTTTACCAATCGGCCTGTGGGTATTGTTCCTACGGCTGCATTTATATCCGCATTTACCGCATTGGATTTTGTCAGTAAAGCAAGTAGTCTGTTTGTTTTTATTTGGTGCAGTCTTACTACCTAGGATTGGATTTTATTCCTAGATATTCAATCAGGGATGTTTCTAACAGCTTTGAAAAGTTTACCTGATTGGCTTCAGCTAGTTCTTTAAGCCATGACGGAATTGTGACATTTGTCTTTACACGCTTATTTTCCATTTCATATTTTGTTAAATCTGGCAAAATTGTAATTGCTACAACAATACATCCAGCCACTTCATTTGAGTCTAGTTTAGATGACGGTTGTGTGAGTTCTCCATCGCTCTTTTCCATTCCATAAATATGAAGTTCCAAAGCTTCTTTTGCGTTCTGCTGTGCTTCTTCAATATCTTTACCATAACTAATACATCCAAGTAAATCGGGAAAATATACTCCATACCCATCTTTTGAAGGCTCTAACACTGCCAAATAAGTTAATTTACGCATAAATACATACTCTCCTTTAAAGGTGGCTCTTACTTTAGCCCCGCTTGTTTCATAATACTATTTAAGGTTCCTTTTGGGATATCTCCAGAATGACAAGGCACTGTAACCTTACCTTTTTTTGTTGGATGTTTAAATTGTATGTGTGATCCTTTTGTTTCGTCTTCTATCCAGTCGTCTCTCTTAAGTGCTTTTATTATTTCCCTGACTGTCATCTGATATTCTCCTTATATTAATATAATACGCACATTTTATGCGTATGTCAATATGAATTCCCTATAAAATCATATCTGTAGAATCCCTTCTCAATTAATCCTTTAGTATATAAACTCCTCAACCATCATCCTCTTCCCATCGATCTTTATAGTAATAGCCCCACTTTCATAAGTTATAACAACTTCACTTCCAACATCACCTAATCTTTTTAGTAACTCTGTGTGAGGATGCTCATAATGATTATTCTTACTACATGAAATCAGCGATAACTCAGGCTTGATTATTGAAAGAAACTCTTCACTTGTGGAATTTCTTGATCCATGATGAGCCACCTTAAGCACATCATAATCAGTTTGCACCTTTTCAGATATAGAGGTAAGATACCCGATCAACTCCTGCTCTCCTTTAGCCTCTAAATCTCCCGTCATAAGCATATCGAAGTCACCATATGCTATGCTTATTACAGTAGAATAATCATTATTGGACGAAGGAAGATATCCTATTGTTGGATGAAGAAATATCATGCGGAGCTTCCCATCTGTAATAATATCACCTTTCACTACATACATTGACTTAATAGACTTATCCTTTGCCAACACTTCAAGCTCTATGTAAGACTCATTCTTTGTTGTAGTATTGGGTAATATCAAGTGCTTTATGGTTATTCGTTCTCCTTTTATAAGTTCCATAAGTCCACTGATATGATCCTCATCGGTATGGGTGACTATGGCATAATCTATGGTATCTGTACCTCTTGATAGCAAGTAGGGTTCTATTCTGTATCTTCCCACCTGATTCACATCCGAGCTGCCACCATCTATAAGATAGCTAGTGCCTAAATCACTCTCCATGAATATCGCTTCTCCCTGGCCTACATCAAGCATGGTAATGGTTAATCCATCTCTGGGCTTTGGAATAATTAACACTACAACAGCGGCTATATACAGTAATATAATTCTCTTCTTGCCATACCTTCTTTCGCTTATGATAAAGATTGATATTATCACAAAATACACCAGCATCCTTATGGCATCTGGTTTGCCAACTGTTATCAAATTCCCCGGCAGTTTGCTTCCAAGCTTGCATATTCTCTCATAGAAAATCAGAATATAGTTCGCACCTCCGGCAATAAATACTCCTATTGATATGGATAATATACCGACAAGGCCTGCTGCCAATGCGGTCAGCATTAATAGAGATGTTAATGGCAGAATTATCAGATTAACTAACACACTATATGTTGGGATTTGAAAGAAATAATAGAGAACAAAGGGCAGTGTTAACGCTTGTGCAGATACACTAACATATATGCCCTTTAGAATAGCATTCTTAGGTTCGTACAATCTGGTTAGGCTTGGTAGTATTACCGCAATTCCAAGCACCGCACCAAAGGAAAGGAGGAAGCCCGCTTCGAATAGCTCCATGGGGTTTTGAATTAGGATTAGGAAAGCACTTAAGGACAGAGCCGAGAGAATATCAAAGGTCTTTCCTATAAGCTTAGCAAACAGCAAGATACCATACATTACAACAGCTCTATTAGTCGATACACTAAAGTTTGTGAGTATACCATAGCTATAGACAATAAGTAATGAAATAACAGTTGAAGCAATAAGCCCCAGTCTAAGTTTTCTTAGCAAAAAGTATATAGCTGCCCCTACCACGGATATATGAAGGCCAGAGATGGCTAGAATATGTGAAATGCCGTTTTCCTGATACAGTGTCTTTATCTCATACTCCAGAAGATACTTCTCACCAAGTACCATGGCCATGAGTGTTCCTGCTTCTTTTTCAGGAAGCATCCTACTATAGACACTAATAAGCTTCTCCTTAATTATATTTAGAACATAATGGAATGTAGAATAGCTTCCATCTACAAGAGTAAGCTCTTCTGCTATTACCTTATATGCAATGTTATGGGATTTATAATATAGATATTCATTGAAGCCACCAGGATTTGTATTTGCTTTGAATTTATTGATTGTACCCGAGACAGTAATTATATTACCTATTTGGTATTCCCCAAACTTAGATATTTGAGGCTGAAACATATGATTAGCTATTAATTCATGTTCTTCTATAGATTTGTAATTATCTTGATATTCATTTGTATATGTATTAACTATGACTTCCTCTACTAGGAAAGTTCTATTATCCGGTGGTAGACTTATTCTATTATCTCTTAAGTAGTATGCTATTCCCCAGGATTTTTTCACTATCATGGTGATTTCACCGGTGAGGTAACAGTCTGATTTTTCTTCAAATGCTATGTCCATATCTGGTGGCTTCATCCTGTCGCTCATGGCAAGAAATCCTAATAGCAGAAGAACCGGTAATCCCCATAGGAAGTAATCCTTACGGTTAATATATCTCCTAATTCGAAACATCAACAGATAAATAAGCAAACAACTCACGAAACCTATTATAACAATATATATTAGAGGAATTTTATACCAAGCCAAAATAATACCTATTACAAAAGCCATGATCCCCCAGATGAAAGGTCTCTTTATCAATACACGAAGCCTCCCCTCTACTGGTTTTCTTCATTTATTGTAAGATTACGTTCAAATAATACACCAAGGTTAGTGTTCTGGAAGTCTTGTGCAGGCTTACCATTTATATGAAACTGTACTTTATTAATGCCGGGAAGCTCTACCAATGTATTTACGATAGAGTATATAGCCACATCATCAGATATATCTGGGAGCTTCTCAAGAAATTTCTCATTGAAGTCCACATAGCATATGCTTTCCTTAGTGGATACATTTAGTAATGTAGTTCCAGCTGGAACTGTGGCATATAGACCCACTTCAGTCGGTCCGTTAATAATCTGGTTTATCACAAGTTCCTCTATGGAGGAGATTCCTGTATAGAATATGTTCCTTCTTGTCTTTTTGAGTAAATCCCCTGTCTCATTGGCAAAATACAATGTAACCTTATAGTTTATCTCTGCACCTGTGTTTTCAATAAAGAACTCTGCTGTCATTAACCCAATTTGGTTTCCGTTAGAGTCGATAAGAGGTTGCCCATTCACATTGAACAGAACAAAATCTATACCCGGGATCTGACTAAATGTCTTTACTATTGTTGCACGATATAAAACTTCAGCTATACCTTTTAGCTCGCTGTATTTTGTATCAAAATTAAGTATAAGCTGTTCATCTACTATTCTATAATCCATAATAGTAACACCTTCGGGGATAGCTTTTTTATATATCATATTGGTAGGCTCTTTTTGCATTACCTCCAGTAGTTCAGTCACAAGCTGTTCCTTGGTTTCTCCTAAGGGAACATAGCCCTCACTGACAATTCCTGAGGATTTACTATCTATATAATATATCTGATATTCATTTTTTAATTTGTCTGCATCCCTTTCATTACCGCTGCAGGAAGTAAACAGTGCAGCCATAAGAAGAATTACAGCAATAAATACTCGTTTCATTTACCCTAACCTCATTCTCTGTAGATTTGACACCTTGTAAATTTGCTAGCTGGTACCGTCTTAAGCAATATAGTTAAGAGGAATCCTTATGTTAAATGTCGTGCCATCTCCCTCAACACTGTAAACTCTTATTGCTCCTCTGTGCATCTGTACAACACTCCGTGTTATTGCCAGTCCCAATCCAGTTCCACCGGATTCTCTAGATCTAGCCTTGTCCACCCTGTAGAAGCGTTCAAAAATCATGTCTTGTACGTCGTCGGGTATACCTATGCCAGAATCTGAAACCTTTATAAAGAAATACTTATGGTCTGCATTTAGAGATACTCTTACCCAACCATCAGGAGTATTATATTTTATGGCGTTTTCTATAAGATTTGATATTGCAAGTGAAATCTTCACCTCATCCACCTCTGCCATAACAGGTCTGAAGCTTTCATAAATCATTTCTATGTTTTGCCTCTGCGCTATGGGACGAAGCCTCTTTAGTATCTGCTCAAGAAGCTCATTAATATTGATACTTGATATATTCAAATCACCGGCTGTCTTGTCAAGCTTTACTAATGAAAGAAGGTCATTTATAATCTTGTTCTCTCTTTCAATCTCCTCAGTAATATCCACTAAGAATTCACGATAAAGCTCTACTGGAGCATCATCCTGCATAAGTAGAGAATCCGCCAGAACCTTTATAGAGGTAATCGGTGTCTTTAATTCATGGGATACGTTGGAGACGAATTCCTGTCTGCTGTTCTCAATCTTTTGCATACGATTTATCATCTGATTAAATGAATCCGAAATCTTCTCAATCTCATAGTACCCCTTAATTGATACTTCTTCATCCAGATATCCCTCAGTTAAACGGTCAATCGATGTAACAACCTTTGTCAATGGCTTAGTCAATCTATTAGAGAAATAAAGGGCGAATATAAATATTAACATAGCGAGTGTTAATGAGAATATGATTGCTCTTTGCTCCATAACGGACAAAATGCTTTCTATGTCCCTTGTAGATGAGTTCATGACAACAGCACCCACAACAACCTTTTGTTCCTCGGTGGTATGGGTGATTGGTTGGGTTAATATTAAGTAATTGTTCTCTTTATCATGAACCTTACTGCTATTTCCGTTAAAGCTTTGGATTACCTCTTTGGATACCAAATACCTATTATCATCATAAAGTCCATAGGTGTCCTCGACAATATTAAGGTTGCTATTGACGACTACTATTCTTCCCTGATATATCTCTGCGACTCTGTTAACCTCAACATCAATTTCAGGAACCTCCGCCAGTGTAAGATAACCTGTTGGGAGCATCTGATTTGATAGCATTATAATCTGATTCTGCATCTGGCTAAACTTGTTGTTAACCGCTTTCTCCATATAATTATTTAATAAAATATGGGTAAACAAATATAGAGGTATAACACCTACTAATATGAATACCAATAGCATATGAGTCCTCATGCTATTATAACGTTTAAGCTTTTTCTTGATTTTGGAAAAAATATCCCACACCCCATTTTGTATGTATATATTTTGGTTCACTTGGATTGCATTCAATTTTTTCGCGAAGTCTCCTAATATGAACGTCAACAGTCCTTACATCGCCCGGATAATCATATCCCCATACAATGTTAAGCAAATTTTCACGGCTATACACCTTGTTTGGGTTGAGGACCATCAATTCAAGTAAATCAAACTCTTTAACTGTTAGATTCACTTCATTCTCCGCAATATAAACCCTTCTATTTTCGCAATCAATTCTCATATCATTAAAGGATATTGTCATCGGTTCGCTGGCTGCAGCAGAATTCTGACTGCTTCGGCGCATTATTGCCTTTATTCTTGCTTTTACCTCAAGGATATTAAATGGCTTAGTAATATAATCATCTGCTCCATACTCAAGTCCAAGTATTTTGTCAATGTCATCACCCTTGGCGGTAAGCATAATAATAGGCATAGATGAAAACTCTCTAATCTGCTGACATACCTCAAAGCCTGTCAGCTTTGGAAGCATGATATCCAGAAGAACCACGTCATACTCCTTTTTTTTCGCAGCCTCAATAGCTTCTTCCCCGTCATAAGCACAATCCACTTCCATTCCATCCTGTTCCAAGCTGAAACGAATTCCTTTTACTATTAACTTCTCATCATCGACTACAAGTACTTTCTTTGCCATATATACACCTCGTTCTTTGTATGGTTTACAAGTTATCATTTCACAATAATCAATTCCTCTATCTGAGCAAATAATCCTTCTTTAATTCCTGATATACTCATTAAATCAGTAATAGCCCGAAAGCTTCCGTTCTTATCACGATATTCAATAATACTTTTTGCCTTTGCTTGTCCGATTCCAGGTAGGCTCGTAAGCTCCGATTCATCAGCAGTATTTATATTAACCTTTTTATCTGTTTCTTCACTTGCTTGGTAATTATTATCTCCTTTTATGTACTCATCTAAACTTAGTTCTTTAAGTTCATCCCTCGTAGGAATATAAATTCTCTGTCCATCCTCTGCTTCCATGGCTTGATTTATATAATTACTAGCAGCTTCGGGTGTTAATCCGCCTGCCGTCTTTATTAAATCTACTATTCTTGTCCCTTCTTCCACCTGATATACATCAGGACTTACTACTGCTCCACATATGTAAACATATATGACAGACTCATTCAAATCCTCAGTTATATGGACCTGATGGTCTAAATCATTCGACTGAAGGATACCTTCGATATTAAGGCCGTCCGAATCATTTCCCTCTGCTTTATATGCCTCTTCATCTATATCATCAGACAATAGTAAAATTTCTTGTTCATAATTATCCTTATATGAGCAACTATAACACACCCCCGCCACTATAAGAAACAGGCAAAAAGCTGTTATAATAATATATTTATTTTTCATCAGTCTCTTCCTTTTCAACCTTAACAGCTTGTCTTAAGGCCATAAGAAGACCTAAAAGTACCCTCTATACTTTATTGTGATGATATATCTATTCTACATAAACAATAGAATGAATACAATAGGCATTTATACAAATTAATATAATTTTTATGTTACTATTTCCATTTAAATGTAATAATCCCAATAATTATTATTGCTATCCCAATCAACTTTCGCCATTGAAAGTCTACTTTATCCGATCCAAAAACGCCCATCAGTTCAACTATATATGCCACAAGTAGCTGTGCTGTGATTATGAACATATTTGCTCTGGCGGGCCCCAATGTATCCACGCTTTTAATAACTGTATAGGTTATAGCAGCACCCATGGCACCTCCAAGCAGCATATATTTTTTATCAATATTAAAAAGCTCTACAAAGCTCCCTTCACGACCAGTAAGAACCCATGCTCCCAAGCATACTATAAAGGCACTAAATTGCACAAAGCTTGCC